>JBGCES010000057.1:0-2500 GCA_045106545.1 Saprospiraceae bacterium | reverse complement strand
CCCCTTTGAAGGGGGCTAGGGGGATGTAAAATATCACGAATAAACAATGGATAAATCAGTAAAAAAAACGACCGAAATGCGCATCCGCGTAGGCTTGAATGCGCAACAGCATCCCGTCAAAATCAAGTGGCGCGCCGATGATAGCAAAGAGGCGAAATCAAAAGAAGCAAAGGCAATGCTCGTTTCTTTCTTTGATAAAGACACGCTGGAAACCTTAAAAATCGACCTTTGGACGAGCGAATTGCAGGTGATGGAAATGGATCGTTTTATGTTTCAAACGCTACGCGGCTTGGCAGATACCTATTTCAAAGCCACGCAGAACAAAGAACTGGCATTGGAGATGCAGAAATTCGTGCAGTACTTTGGCGAGCGGACGGAAATTATTAAAACGGACGGGCAGTAGAGAGTTGGTAGTTCTAGAGTTGGTAGCTGGTAGTTTTCGTCTGAGCAAGTCAGAGCAGCAACTACCAGCTATCGACTAAAAATTACCAACTATTCCTCTTCCTCAGTCAACATCGTTAGTAAAAAGCTGTTACCTAGATAAATGTACCTATCGAACGCTTACTGGTACGTTTATCTCAATTCATAGGTTCAAACAGATAATGACTCGACTGCTTAGAATTTTCTTCAAAGGTATTGCCATTCTGGTAGCCTTTATTATCCTACTTTTTATTCTTCTTTGGTTCGCACTTCAACTGACCAGTGTGCAAAACTACGCAGTGGATAGAGCCACTGCCATCCTTTCCGAATCCCTTAATACAAAAGTTGAAATTGGTAGTGTAGATATTGATTTTGTTAAGACGTTGGTTGCAAAAGATATTTATATCGAAGACCAACAACAAGATACGTTGGCTTACGCTAAACGGCTATCGGCTTCCATCGGAATGTTTTCGCTTTTTGGTCAGGAGATTCACTTGTCAGAAATTGCTTTAGAAGGAAGTCGCATCAAATTGCAGCGCAACGCAACGGATAGTTTATACAATTTTCAGTTTCTAATTGACGCTTTTGCACCCGATACGACGGTGGTCGATACCACGACTGCGGCTTGGGGAATTGACATTGATCGGGTACGCATTGCCGACGCTTTTTTAACGCTAGATGATCAGGTTGCCACCTATGATTTACAGACGCAAATCGGGGAATTGACAACCGATATTCAAAGTTTAGATTTAGAAAATACAGCGGTACACATCGATCGGGTTTACTTGGCGGAAAGTGGATTAGATTATGAAATTCGACGGACGGAAGTGATTGAAGAAGCACTGACTGAAACGGTTACCGATACTGTCATTGGAACGGATACGACGCAATTGGTTTTTCCCGATTTGGGTTGGCAGGTAAAAATAGATGACGTAGAATTAGCGGATAATTACGTTACTTACCGTGATAATAACTACGAATCAATAGCGCAAGGATTCGATGCTAATAACTTGAATATCAGTGGTTTAAATTTAAAAATCGCCAATATTAATTTGTTAGAAAATGACATTCGCCTCGCTATTGAAGAACTCTCTTTTCAGGAAAGTGATTTCAAGTTAAATAATTTTCAAACCAAGATAGCGGTCACTCCGCAGGCGATTCAGATCGCGGATTTAGTTTTAAAAACTCCACAGAGTACTATTAAGAATCAAACGGAATTGACCTTTACGGAATTTAATGATTTGGTCAATTTTATGGATGAAGTAAAACTAAATATCCGTTTTGATCAATCGAATATTTCCTTTGCAGATTTAAATTTTCTCGTTCCCCAATTACAAGAAATTCCACAACTTAATTTGGATCTGCAACGCGATTTACGACTCGACGGAATGCTGAGCGGAACGGTTGCGAATTTGGAAAAAATCAATCTATCGGGTAGCGTAGGGAACGATTTAATTTTAAAAACGACGGGTAGCGTAAAGGGATTACCTGATGTGACCAAAATGCGTTTCAATCTCAATCTACAAGAACTTTCTACCTCTTACACGGGGCTGCAACGACTCACGAATGACTTAGGTTTACCATCCGCTTTGGCAGATTTTGGGCGCTTTCAGCTGAGCGGTAATTTCAACGGAACTCAAAATGATGTAGTTGGTAAAAATATTCTTTTTCAAACCAGCACTTATACGGGATTCAAAGGAGATTTGGTCGCCAAGAATTTGAGTGGCGTGCCCAATGCCGTTTTTGATTTAGATATAAATTATTTACGTACGCAAGCCGAAGATATTGCGGGTTTTATGAATGGCGAAGTACCTGCGGAATTGCAACGTCTGGGGCAGATTGAATACGTCGGACAGTTCAACGGAACGACCACCGATTTCACTTTAGCTGGTGATTTAAATTCGGAACTGGGCAGCATGCAGAGTGATATTGCGCTGGATTTTAACGCCGATTATACAGATGCGAGTTATGACGGCGAGTTTGCGATGCAAGATTTCCAGTTGGGGCAATTATTAGGCGATACGCTGAACATCGGAGCTGTGTCTTTTCAGGCAGAAGTGGATGGTAGCGGGATGGAGCC
>JBGCES010000569.1:0-4115 GCA_045106545.1 Saprospiraceae bacterium | reverse complement strand
AGGCAACACCAACTGCAACATTAGGATCTGGCGTCGCGACTAACCAATTGGGGACAATATCACGTGTTGCCTCTAAAAAATGGGTTGCCACTTGATTTAAAACTTGTCCTTTAAAAGGAATCGGACGCGGTAAAACGTGGTCGAATGCCGAAATGCGATCCGAAGCAACCATGACTAACTGTTCACCAATGGTATAAACATCGCGTACTTTTCCACGATAAAATTTAGTCTGATTGGGAAAGGTGAAATTTGTTTCGTTGATGGCGTTTTTCATATCATTATTATTGACGATAAGATAAGCGTTGTTTTCAAAATGGTAACGTTTATTCTATCGGGCTCGTTAATTTAGAACGCAAAAGCATGAATATGCGAAGGTTTTTATTTTGCGCGCAAAATTAATAGAAAAACAGCAAGCACAAACTTTTTTCTACAACTTACCTCGCCACTTTAGAATAAAACCCAATCACATTTTACATTTTCTAATTCATTATCCTTATCATTGTAGTAAAATTGCTTCCCACCATTCATATTACTACAGCACAATAGATTTATTATTAGCGAAATAATTTATCCCGCTTTCCAAAATCCAATATATTCATGTTACGTTTTCTTACTGCACTCAGCACATTAATCTTTCTTTTTTCTTGTTCCACTACTCAGCAACTTGGTACGTCTATTCCTTTCAAAACGGGGGACAACCTGACGTATAAAAGTATGCAGAAGACAACGACGGAAATTGACATGATGGGTATTCCACAGAAAGTGAGTGGTACGCAAGGTAGTACCTATAGCTATGCGGTTACGGGGATGGATGCGGATAAGAATGTCATGTTGGATGTTACGACTACAGCGATGCAAATGGAGCAAGTGACGCCGATGATGACGATTCGTTATGACTCGGAAAATCCCGAAAAAAACGAACCGAAAGAGATGTTAGGTGGCTTGGATGAACTGATTGGAACGACCTTTAAAGTGCAGCTTGACCCGAAAGGAAAAATTATTAGTACTCAAGGCGCAGATGAATTAGTGGATAAAATGGTTAAAGAAAATCCACAGATGGCTTCCGCCAAAGAGTTAATCAAATCGCAACTGAATGCGACCGGTGGTATGAATTTCTTAACTGGATTTTATCCAGATCGCCCAGTGAAAATTGGTGATACGTGGACAAAGACGGATACCGTACAAGCACAATTTGCAATGTTGGCAAAAAAGACTTATACTTTACAGGAACGTTCGGGTGGACAATCCGTTATTACGTTCAAGAGTGAACTGTCGCCCTTAGATGATAGTGGTATGGAAATGCAGGGTATGAAGATTAGTTACGATTTGAAAGGCGATAGTAAAGGCACAATTAGCGTGAACGATAAGACGGGAATGTTAGTTAAAATGGAAGAAAAAACTAAACTTGGCGGCGAGATGAAAATGTCAGGTGGCCCAATCGGCGAAATGGCAACGAATATGAAAATTGCGATTGAAAATACTTTTGAGCAAGTCGATCAGTAATCAGTGGATAGACAAGAACTCCTGATCACTAGTCATTGATCACTAAGAACTATTGTAGTCCCTAAAATATATTAAAACTAGACAGCTATGCAGTGGCGGAAAGATAAACCTTTGATAATTCCTTTTCTAATCCTTTTATTTTGGTTCAGTAGTTGCGCTCCTGCTCCAACCTTTGAGCAGTTAGCACAGCAGTACCGCGTTGATTATAGTCGTCAATTTGCGAGTGATGATACGGCGACTTTAACGATTTTTACTCCGCAAAAAGTTAAGGCAGACTTAGCTTTCTGTGATAAATATTTAGATCGCTTTAACCAAGTACAGAATGGTGATTTCCCATTTGACGATCGGCAAAGTCTAGCGCAGCTAACTACTCAATTACAAGACAAACAGAATCGGATCAAAACGTATTTAACGTTTCCAGATCGCTATGATATTCGGCGTCCGATTGAGCGTATTTTAGCAGCTGAAGGAGAAACTTTAGAAGCTAAATTGAAAGTCGTAGAAAAACAGCTGAGTTTAACAAAACGATATTATGCTGCTGCGAAAGACAACCTCAAAAGCGTACAACCTGATGCTGCCAAAAACGCAGTACGTTTGCACCAACGCACCTATCAACTATTGGATCGAGAATTACCAGAACTAGTCGCTTTGACTTCTTGGAATAGCTTACAGCAACAACAATTTCTGCGCTATGCGGAGGTCGCAAAAATAGCGGTGAAGGACTACATTGGCTATTGCCGCAGTCTGTCGCGCTTGCCCACCTAAAAATAAATAGTTAGAAACTTGTTAGAAATAGTTAGATAATAGTCAGATATTGTTGCAATAACCGCATCTAACTACTATCTAACCATTTCTAACTACATTTTCATGCCTATCGGTCTCTACATCATGGCTGCTTTTTATGCCTACGCTGGAATTAGCCATTTCCGAAATCCAAGATTTTTTCTTAAAATTACGCCCAAGTGGGTACCTCAACCCGAACGGGTCAACTTAATTGTTGGTGCAATTGAAATTGCACTCGGTATTTTATTGGTAATTCCCGCTACGCGCTCAATTGGGGCATGGGGAGTAATTGCGTTACTGATTGCAGTATTTCCCGCGAATATTTTCCATCACCAAATGGCAAGAGAAAAAGGTAAGTTTGTGATACCGACCTTGATTCGTCTGCCTTTGCAATTTTTGTTAATATACTGGGCGTATCAATACACATAGGCTGAACCCATAACTCAAAATTTTTCATTTATCGCTCGCGCTGCGTTTCTGACCAGTGCGTCTTATAATTACTCACATTTAAAAAATTATTCAAATATGCGTTGGCAAGGCAGAAGACAAAGTGATAACGTAGATGACCGTCGAGGTGGCGGTGGAGGAGGTGGTGGAATGCGCCGTATTGGAGGCGGAATTGGTATTGGAACGATTCTATTAGCAGTCGTGACCTATTTTCTAGGTGGTGATGCATTTAGTGTATTACTAAATGGAATGCAACAACCACAAGCGGCACCCACAGAACAATCTGTTCCAGGACAAGACGATGAATTAAGTCAATTCGTAAAAACTGTTCTGGCAGATACCGAAGATGTATGGAATACTCAGTTTCCCAAACAATTGAATCGCCAGTATAAAGAACCTGTATTAGTCTTATTTTCGGGGCAAGTACGTTCCGCTTGTGGATTTGGTTCGGCAGCAAGTGGACCATTTTACTGTCCAGGTGATGATAAACTCTACATTGATTTGAGCTTTTATAATGAATTAAAAACTAAATTCAATGCACCGGGCGATTTCGCGATGGCATATGTTGTGGCACATGAAGTTGGTCATCATATCCAAAATCAATTGGGTATTTCGGGACAAGTTTCGCAGCAGCGCAATCGAATTTCTAAAGAAGAATACAACAAACTATCGGTTCGTTTAGAGCTGCAAGCAGATTTTCTCGCAGGCGTTTGGGCGCATCACGCACAAGCAACCAAGCAGATTTTAGAGGAAGGTGATATTGAAGAAGCATTGAATGCGGCACATGCAATCGGTGATGATAATATTCAAAAACGAACCCAGGGTTACGTCGTTCCAGACGCCTTTACGCATGGTACTTCTGAGCAACGAATGCGTTGGTTTAGAAAAGGTCTGATGTCAGGCGACTTAAAACAGAGTGATACCTTTGCAGTATCAGAGCAGGAACTTTGATAATACCTTGTGTTCGCTAATCAATTGATTATCACTTTTTTATTAAATAAAAAACAGTAATTCGAGTCGTCGAGTTACTGTTTTTTTTATTTTAACTGAAATATTTAAAATATTAACATAGTTAGATAAAGGATGATTGTTTGTATTTGATAATGAATTGTTTATGTAGAAAAATAAACGATTTGTTGTGGTGTGTCCTACGTAGTTGAGCATGTTTGGTTAATGTTTGGCGTAAATTTTGGATGTCACAATATTTAAATGTTTTAAAATAAAAACATTATAGAAAAGGCTTATAAGTAGTTAACCTAAAATAATCGACACATTTTGTGACGGTCTCTTTTTGCACTATACATCGTTAAAAAGCCTCGTCGTAAAAAGACTACGACTACGTTTTTTGCCTTGTCTAGCACAAAAATAGCCTCAGTCAAAAA
>JBGCES010000568.1:0-2849 GCA_045106545.1 Saprospiraceae bacterium | reverse complement strand
CCTTAGGTATGGGCATGGATAATATCCCGCGTTTTCCGCATGGTTGGACAACAGAAGAGGGCAATGGTATGACACATCATGAACTTGGTGATAAATTGGGACAGATGAGTGGTTCTACTGGTGAACAACGATTAAATCAGTTTATAGAGCAGTATATGGAGACCTTGCAAGGAGTTTGGAATGACGAAGGAAGGTTAGTTGATTTCACCGCTCAAATGGCAATGTACGCTTTGCAGTTAAAATTCATTGCAACAGAAATTGATAAACAGGAAGATATTTCTTTCTACGAAACCTTCCACACTGAAGTTAAGCAATCCCTAAATGATTTATGTTGGAACGATGAGGATAACTTTTACTATGATTTAGGATATGGCAAACAAATCAAACGTAAACATATCGGTATGTACTGGGCATTACTAGGTAAATTAATCCCTGATGAAAAGTTAGAGGCTTTTATAGCTCATCTCACAAATCCTAACGAATTTTACAGAAAAATTCCTCTCCCTGCCCTATCTGCTGACGAATCCGGTTATAAAGGATATGGTGATTATTGGTTGGGGGGTGTATGGGCACCAACTTCTTATATGGTTTTAAAAGGATTGACGGCATACGGGAAACACGATTTAGCAAAGGATCTTGCTGAAAAAACATATTCTGGTGTGGCTCAAGTATTTACAGCAACCGGTACTTTCTGGGAAAATTATGCCCCTGATTTGATTTCTTATGGTATGCCAGCGAAAAAGGATTTTTGTGGTTGGACTGGATTAGTGCCCATTGCCATATATAAGGAGTACATTCAAAAAAATTAGAGCTGGTTTTATAACCCCAAAAACCACTAATACAATCAAGGGCTCAATTTTATACGTATTTGAAAACGAGGTAGTAAATCCGCTAGCGGCTAGTTTAACCGAGTCGCTAGCAAAATACTTCGTAACTACGTATAAACAAACCATCAAGCCGTCTTAATCCCACCTTCCCTTTCCAAACCTAACTCCTTCACACTCACCGCCCGCATTTCCACCTTCCGAATCTTACCCGTCACCGTCATTGGAAAATCATCGGTGAATTTGATGTATTTGGGAATTTTAAAATGGGCAATTTGTCCCTCGCAGAAGTTTTTAATGTCATCCGCATTCACTGCGCTTGCTTCTTTTACTTTAATCCAAGCCATCACTTCTTCACCATATTTTTGACTCGGTACACCAATAACCTGCACATCACTCACTTGTGGATGCGTGTATAAAAATTCCTCAATTTCACGTGGATAGATATTTTCGCCACCGCGAATAATCATATCTTTAATTCGACCAGAGATATTGATATAGCCTGCTTCATCCATAATGGCAATGTCGCCCGTGTGCATCCAGCGCGCAGCATCAATGGCAGCGCGGGTTTTTTCTTCATCATTCCAGTAGCCCAACATGACGCTATAACCACGTGTACACAATTCGCCAGGCTGCCCGATGGGAACGACTTGTCCTGTATGTTCATCAATAATTTTCACTTCCAAATGGGGATGAATTTGCCCGACGGTACTTACCTGTTTTTGTAAGGGCGTTCCTACTTTGGTTTGCGTACTTACTGGGCTCGTTTCGGTCATGCCGTAAGCAATTTGTACCTCTTTCATATTCATTAGCGACTGCACTTTCTTCATCACTTCGATGGGGCAAGGGGAACCCGCCATGATTCCAGTGCGTAAACTTGACAAATCAAATTGATCGAATTCGGGGCTTTCCAATTGGGCGATAAACATCGTCGGAACACCATAAATTGCGGTCGCTTGCTCCGTTTCAGCGGCTTGCAAAACTGCCAATGGCTCAAATCCTTCACTTGGATAAATCATAGTTGCACCGTGCGTCATACAGCCTAAATTGCCCATCACCATGCCGAAGCAGTGGTACAAGGGAACTGGAATAATCAGGCGATCTTGTTCCGTAAAATTCATGGTTCGGGCGACAAAAAAGCCATTATTCAAAATATTATGATGACTTAAAGTCGCACCTTTCGGATAGCCCGTAGTGCCACTAGTGTATTGAATATTGATGGGATCGTCAAATGCTAAGGATTGTTGAACCGCTTTCAATTTTTCGGCAGATGTTTCAACCGCTTTTTCCATGAATTCATTCCATGCTAATACGCCATTTTTGTTTTCGTCCTTTAGCGCAATTACCATTTTTAACTCAGGTACAGTCATAGAAGATAAGTCACCAAAAGTCGTATTTTTCAACTCAGGAGCAATTTCTATAATCATGGAAATATAATCGGACTGCTTGAATTGATTCGCTAAAACCAGCATTTTACAGCCTGATTGATTGAGTGCATATTTCAACTCATGAACGCGATAGGACGGGTTGATATTGACTAAGATAATGCCCACTTTAGCTGTTGCAAATTGAATCACCGTCCATTCGTAGCGATTAGGGGACCAAATTCCTACGCGATCTCCTTTTTTAAGACCACAAGCGATTAGTGCTTGTGCGCAGCGATTCACCTCTTCTTGTAACTCTTGATACGTCCATCTGATATTTTGATGAAGGACGACTAATGCCTCTTCCTGCGGATAACGTGCTACAATTTCATCAAATTTATCTCCGATAGTTATCCCCAATAATGGAATGGTGCTTGTTCCGCTGGTGTAGCTTAAGTTCTTCATGAAGTAGGTTGTTTTACAATTAGCAATGTACGCCGACAAAAATAGGGATAATTACTACTCTTGCAACTTTTTAGTATGCTTGAGGATAGAAATAATTTACCTGATGAAAGCTAGAGCGCAGCAGAAAGCTGCACCCTAGCGAGCTTAGATCATTATTTACCAACCCTCTAACAAAAAGAAAGGCATCGCTCCTTTG
>JBGCES010000567.1:0-11695 GCA_045106545.1 Saprospiraceae bacterium | reverse complement strand
AAATGCCGAGAAAATAAATTTACATGTTGCCCAAATGGTGATTTTGCTGAATGAATGGTTTTTATTCAATAAAACTTAGCGAAGCGATCTCACGACCATAGGAAGTAATCATCAATTGAAAAAATCAAAGTGTAAATTTATCTTTCGGTCAATACTTAGAGTGATAATTATATAAAAAAGCGTGTTTTACTGCTGAGTAAAACACGCTTTTTTATTTCGTTCAAGCGAGTTAGCAAGATTTTTGCGTAATCAATAGTTAAATGTTTTTAAAATATGAAATCATTTATCTTATTGTTAATTAGTTGGTCTGCGCTGCCTTTATTTGCTCAGGTGGATTGTCAGTTTAACGCTGAAATTACTTCGGCAAATTGCAAGAATCAAAAAGGTCGGATTGAGCTAACGGTAGTGGATGGCATGCCACCTTTCCAATACGAGTGGTCTGACAACGCGGATACTAAGAATAGTGCAATTGCGCGCGGATTGAATAGTGATACTTACAGCGTTACCATCTTAGATGCTGCCAATTGTATTTTTAGTGATACCTTCTCTGTCCGTCAAGCGAGTGATTTTTCGGTAAGCGGAGAGTTGTTACCTAATAAATGTGATGACAATTCGGGCGGGGTGCGCTTACAAGTTGATAATGCAGACTCTGATGTTAGTTATTTTTATTCGATCAATAACCTAAGCTATTTTTTCGATAATACCTTCCGTAATATTCAACCGGGCGACTATACTTTATACGCAAAAACGGATAACGATTGCATCGACAGTACTCAATTTACCATTCCGAAACCAGAACCTATTTCAATTGAATTGGGCGAAGATTACATTGTTTCGCTCGGAGATAGTTTGCAACTTTATTCTTACAACGATAGCCTATTTGCCAGTTTTTCATGGTCGCCACAGGAAGGTTTAAGCTGTACGGATTGTGCCACACCAATGGTCAATATTACGAGTGATACTGAGTTCACCTTGACTGTTACGGATTCATTAGGCTGCAAGGCGAGTGACGCCGTACGGGTTTTGGTACAAAAAGATCGCAATGTTTACATTCCGACCGTTTTTTCACCTAACAACGACGGCGTAAATGACGACTTCTACATTTTTGCTGGCGAAGGCGTCATTGAACTACGTGACTTTGTTATTTATAATCGTTGGGGTAATCTGGTACACCAAGTCGCTGGTACTTTCTCTCCCAATGATTACCGTTTAGCGTGGGATGGAAAAATGCACAATCGCTTAGTACCAGCAGGTGAATATGTTTATCAATTTACATCTGTATTTTCCGATGCAGAGGAAGTGTTGTACCAAGGAATTATTAAAGTGATGCGGTAAGCAACCATCAAATTATCCAAGTATTTACAATTCCTCAATCCGAATGCCCATCTGCTGCATCAATAGCGTCGCATTAAAACTCTCACTAACGCCCTTCTTAATTTTATAATCAAAATCCAGTTTTCCGTCGCGGATCGTTACCTCGATGCGCAGATTTTCAATCGCGCCGCCATAATTAGCGGCTAATGCACCTAATTCTAAATCGTGTGTAGCAATGATGCCTGAGCCTTCGCTTTTAATCAATTGCTTAATCAATGCTTTTGAACCTGTATGGCGATCATTGGAATTCGTTCCTTTCAATATTTCATCCAGCAAAAAGAAAATATTCTCTTTGTTTTCTACTGCTTCGATAATAAACTTCAACCGTTTCAACTCCGCATAAAAAGAGGAAGTACTTTCATGGAGTGCGTCTTGCGTACGCATACTCGTATAAACTTTAAGGAGCGGCAATCGGAACGTAGTTGCACAAACGGGAGCACCAATGTTTGCCAAAACAATATTTAAACCAACCGTACGGAGAAAGGTACTTTTGCCCGCCATATTACTACCCGTTAGTAATTTAATATGCCCTGCCGTTGGCACGGAAATATTATTGGCGACTCGATCCTTAGGATTAATTAATGGATGCCCCACCCCTTCTGCGATGAAATCAGGATGTGGATGAAAGGTCGGAAAAATCCACTCGGGATAATTGTAATGTAAAGTAGAAAAACTCAAAATAGCTTCAAACTCCTGTAAAGCAACAAACCACTGTGGCAAGTTTTCGCGTTGCGCGGTTTTCCATTTTTCTAATTGATACACCCAATTTACATCCCATAAGCCGAATAAATTAAATAGCGCCGCAAATACGTTATAACGCACATTCAATTGGCTAATAATGTAGGACAAACGAGCAATTTCTTTAGATGCTGGGCTATTGGATAAAGTAAATTTCTGTTGTAAATCACGCAGCATTTCACTTTCAAATTGCCCTTTTTCAATATGCTCCATCAGCTGTGCATAATAAGCTAGGATTGCTCCCGCGTGGGTAGTCTGCCGATGCGTTTCATTAACTTGCATGGTTGTTTTTCGCAAAATATAAATTGCGGGTAAGAAAAAAATAATTGCTGCAAACCAAGGCAAAGTTGTAATCCAAAGCGCAATACCAATAATCGAAAGGATGGGCACGAAATAACGTGCCGCAACGTAAAATTTATTATTTTGAATATAATCTGCTGCGTGTAGCCAATTTTCTAAACCGCTGATATGACTCGGATCATCTTCCGCTGCCATTCCGTAGGCTTGAAAATGCTGCCGCCATTCCAACTGTGGCTGTAAATCAGCAATCGCCGCTTGCCGCATTTTGATTAGCGGAAGTTGTTCAGGAGTCTGCAAATATTCCGCTAACCGTTTTTCGCCAATCGCAGTCGAACTCCGATTGATGTATTGATAAAAACCGTAGTCGCCGAAAATATCCAAGTCCACTGCATATGGATGTTGTGGGTCTTTAAAGCGTTCACCATTAGCAAATACTTGATAGTCATGTTCTAAAAATAATCGCTCGCCTTCATTAATCTGTGCTAGACGAGTATGATGCTGTTGGGCTTTTTGGATGCGTTGATGCCACTTGACAAAGCGATAAAATCCAACTAAAAATAAAAGCGTAAAAATTAATCCCGCCCAGATATAATTCGCCCAAAGCAACGCAGCAATGATTAACCCGACGATAAAAACGACTAAGCGTACAAAAGAAAAGCGTTCGTATTTACTTTTTAGCTCTTGAGCTGTTTGGGCAAAATCCTTAGCCCGTTGCGTATATTGTTCTTTTAAATTCATATAAAAATAGATGGTTCCTTGACAAAATAGATTAAAAAACCGCTGTGTTCTCCTTCTCCTCTACGTCAGTTATCGGGACAAGTTATGCGTTCAATCAAATAAATTTTATATTTACCACCATGAGCGCGAAATCACAAAATGCAAAGATAATTTTCGGATTGAAGGTAAAGCAACTTCGAGCAGAAAAGAAGTTGTCTTTTTCAGAATTGTCCAAACAATCGGGCATGTCCGTTTCTTATTTGAACGAAATTGAAAAAGGTAAAAAATACCCCAAACCTGAAAAGATCGAATCGCTCGCCGCCGCATTAGATACTACTTTTAAATCCTTGACTGACAGCGATTTAAGCCAAGAACTAAGTCCAGTTAACGACCTTTTGCAATCCAATTTTTTGAACGAGTTACCGTTGGATTTATTTGGAATTGACTTACAGAAAGTGGTAGAAATGATTGCTAATGCTCCAGCAAAAGTAGGTGCATTTATTTCAACGTTATTAGAATTATCCCGAAATTACGAATTGCGCGAAGAAAATTTCTATTTCGCAACCATGCGCTCTTATCTACAATTGCACTATAATTATTTTATCGACTTAGAGCAAAGCGTAGAGTCTTTCGTGAGAAAATATCAGTTGCCCAAAGCGGCAATTAGTACAGATGATTTACAACGTATTTTGGAAAATGAATACGATTACAAAATTGTTGAAAAAGGATTAGATGAACATCCAGATTTGAAAATGTTGCGTTCTTTGTATGTCCCGCGCTCTCGAAAATTATTATTGAATAGTAATCTAACGGAAACACAACGCGCCTTCGCATTTGGTAAAGAACTAGGGTTTAATTTTCTAAAAATTACTCAACGCGCAAATACCTCCTCTCTACTTAAAGGTCGCAACTTCGAAGAAGTACTAAATCACTCGCGCGCTATCTACTTTTCTGTCGCATTGCTAATCAATCGCTAAGTCTTTTTACGCGATATGCGGCAATTTTTTAGTTTAGAAAAATGGGATGGAGAAGCTTTTTTAAACATTATGGAGAAGTACGATGCTTCGCCCGAAATGTTTTATCACCGCATGACGAATGTGCTTCCTGAGTTTTTTGATCTCAAAAAGATCTTCTTTCTCCGCTTTCTACACGATCCCAAACACGATCATTTCCACGCAGATCGAGAGCTACATTTCACTCGCGTTCACCATTCACATGGCAATGGATTAGAAGAACATTATTGTCGTCGTTGGATCGCCGTCTCGCTATTGCGTGATTTACATCAATTGCAGGCTAAAGGTCAACATGTGCAGCACATTGTAGGCGCGCAAATTTCTAAATATCACGGTACGGACGATGAATATTTATGTCTTACCATTGCCCGCCCATCCTATCCGAGTCCAAACAGAAATGTGAGCGTTACTTTAGGATTGTTAATTACAAAAGAAGTGCGAGAGAAAGTAAAATTCTTGAATGACTCCGCGCTCAATCGACGCATCGTTAATCGAACTTGCGAACGTTGTCCGATTGTAGATTGTAAAGTACGGGCGGTGGAGCCATCGGTAATTATAGAGAGAGATAAACGGAGAAGAGTCCAAGCTGCGTTGAAAAAGGTAATGGAAGGCTAGTTACGACATGTTTAACTGAAAAAATCTTTGCCGTCTTGGTTACGAACACCATCCAAGAACTCAATTGTTTCGGGTAGGCTTTTTAGAACCTGAACATTAGCATCGCTATTAATTCGTTGCGCAATCGCCTGATAACCAGATAGTAATATTCTGGAATTTGGAAAAATATTAACGACTTGTTCGAGGTAAGGTCGTAATGGCTCTTTAGAAAAAGTTTCTGTAACCATCGTAAAAACAAAATCGGGTTCGTGTACTGATTTAGCATCTTGTAAATCGCCAAGCGTAATGTCCTGTCCCAAGTAGATTACTCGAAATCGCCGCGCTCGTAGTAAATAATGTAGAAACAATAAACTTAATTCCTGCCGCTCCCCTTCTGGTAAATAGACAATAAAAGATTTCGTATTGGAGCTATTGATTAGTGGTTCATTATCAATTGAACAAATGATTTTTCGACGAATTAGGTAACTAATAAAATGTTCCTGTACGGGTGATACTGAGCCCGTCAACCACAACAAACTTAGCTTATCCAGAAAGGGTTGAAATACCTCAATCATGGTTTTTTCAAAACCTAATTGATCGATATTGGTACGGATAATGCGATCAAATTTATACTCGTCCATTTCTATCATAGACAAGGTGAGCGCATCTAGCTGTGTACCGTATTCAAAATTAATTTCAGAAATTGCGGCGACTTTCTCAGCGATTTCCCCCCGATTCATTTTCGCAATTTTAGAAATTTTTATCCCATTTTTATTCAATAAAGCAATGTTGAGTAAGTATTTCAAATCCTCATCATCGTAATATCGAATATTCGTTGGAGTACGCTTAGGATTGACAATCTCATAGCGTTTTTCCCATATCCGAATGGTATGTGCTTTGATGCCCGATAATTTCTCCAAATCTTTGATAGAATATACCGCCACGAGATATTTTTCAGCTTGTTAATGATTAAATAAAGATGCGTATGAAGGTAAAAAGTTAGTTATTCGACCTTGGCATTTTTACAAAAAGTATGAAAAGTTGCATTTTCGATAGTTCAACAGCACGGTCATTAAAAGGTTTTAGGAAAATGTAAGTTTAAAGACTAAAGCACCGTTTACACCATTGTCCAACCAACCACTCCACCAAATTAGAGTTTTTTAATTATTTTTAGCCTTTCTTTTAGATAGATGTTAGACTTTGGAGATTAGAAGTTAGATTGTACAATATACAAACGAATTTGTGGAATTTATTCTACTTATAATATTTCATATTTACATTGCTAATTTCTTAACCCTAATATCTAACGTCTAACTTCTAACATCTAATTTTCAATATATGCTCTTGCGCTGTTTTTGCCTTTATACACTATTTACTGTTTTATCCTTTCCGCTCTTCGCCCAAGTGGAAGAAGAACTTTGTTGTTTTTATCAACTAGAACTCACCGACGCATTTGGTGATGGTTGGAATAATGCTTCCATCAATCTTGTCACTGCGGGTGACAATCAAAATTTCACCTTAACTAATATTGAAGATAATGGGTTGAATGAAACTTTTTTCATTCCCGTTACTGATGGCGATAGTATTTCATTGACTTTCAATCCGGGTAATTTCGATTTTGAAATCTCTTACGAATTACGTGATTCAGAAGGTAATGTCGTATTTGCAGATACGCCTCAGCCAAATCCTGGATTGGTCTATGTAGATACAGTCAGTTGCCCAAGTTGTCCAGTTCTAATTGATGATTATTTCAATTTGGCAGATATAAAAGCAGTAACCGCTGAAATAGACTTGCTGGAATGTAATCCTGGTAGTACTTACTTAGTAGAATATGACGTAGAGGGTTTTGCTGTAGGTACGGGTGAAAATGTTATTGAAATAAATAATGGCGGTACAGAGATCGTCCTACCTAATTTGGAAGAAAAGACATTTTATGATGTTTATGTTTCTTTGATTTGCCCATCTGGTGATACGACCAATCAAATTGGTCCATTCAATTTTGAAAGCTTATATAAAGTAGATGTTGGTATTATCGATATTTCTACTCCCAATACCGATTGCGAGTTAAGTAATTCCGAAACCGTAACCGTGACACTAGCTAATTTTGGTGCCAATCCACTCTCGCTTATTCCATTTAATTATAGTGTCAATGGTGTAGAAGCGGGTGTGCCTCAACCTGAAGATGGCTACTTTACGGGCGTTTTGGGTAAGGATAGTACGTTTACGATTGAATTTGAAACCACCTATGACTTCAGTGTTCCCGATGAATATGAAATTTTAGCTTGGACGGAATTGGAAGAAGATAGTGATGTAAAAAATGACACTGCGCGTTTTGTAATCACTAACATCCCGCGTATTATGGAATACCCTTACTTTACTGATTTTGAAATAGGTAAAGGTGGCTGGACAATTGGTGATGATTCAGCTAATCCAAGTTGGGAATACGGAACACCTGCTAGTAATTTAATTGATGGGGCAGCTAGTGGAATTGATGCTTGGGTGACCAATTTAACGGGTGAATACAATCTGAATGAGTTATCTTATTTAGTTTCACCCTGTTTAGATTTTGCTGATTTGGAAGAAGATCCAATCCTTGCTTTCTCGCTCAATTTCGCCAGTGAAGGCTGTTGTGACGAAGGCTGGGTGGAAGTGAGTAAAGATGGTGGTCTAACTTACGAAAAAGTAGGCGCAGACAGCACTGGATTAAACTGGTACAATGATGCAGAAAATCAGTGGTGGGATGGCAATGGCGGATTTGATGGTTGGGTATCAGCCGTGAATACGTTAACTGGAACAGCAGGTTTTTCGGATGTGCGCGTTCGTTTTGTCATGTCTTCTGATTTTTCAAATCAACTAGATGGCTTTGCCATTGATGATGTATTTATCTCGCCTCCATTGGATAATGATTTAGCAGCCGTTAATGTCGCTAATTTGAGTCAAGAGGAATGTGGTCAACCCAATGATACCATTACTATCACTATTGCAAATTTGGGTACCGAAACTCAAATGGGCTTTGATGTAGGTTATCAAGTAAATGGTGGAGCAATAGTGTCTGAAAATGTGGGTACGTTGAGCGTCGAACCAGGTGAACAGGTAACCTATACTTTTCTACAAACCTTTAGTTCTGCGGAATTAACGACTTATTTTGTAGAAGCATTTGTCAATCTAGGCAGTGACGATTTCGTAGCGAATAATACCGCTCGTTTCAATTTTGCGACCTCCATTCCTTTACCTTATTTAGAAAACTTTGAAGTTGGTGCGCTACCGAGTGGATGGGCTACTCCAGGAGAGTTCTTTAGTGTAACGGATGGACACAATGCAGGATCATTTGTCCTGTTTGACAACCTTTGGGAGAGTGATACTTTATTTGAAGCGACGTCGCCAGTAATTGGTCCCGTAGCATCAACTGATAGTGTTACTTTCGACTACCGTTTTGTACTTTTTGATGGCGAAGGTTTAATTCCAAAAACATTAATCGAAGGAGATTCACTGAATGTATATGTATCCGTTGATTGTGGAGAAACCTACGATTTTGTACAATCTATCAATAGCTCTAACCACAGTGCGACTAATGTATTTACCCAAGGCGTTATCCCACTTGCAAACTATGGTGGCGAATCCATCAAATTACGCTTTGAAGCAACTTGGGCAGCAGAAGATTACTTTGTAGATATTGACAATATTCGTATCGTACAATGTCCCGCTGATTTGGGTTTACAAACTTCCATTGTCAATGAAACAGCAAATGGAGAAGCGAATGGTAGTGCGACGGTAAGTGCAAATAGTGGCTTTCCTCCTTATTCTTATGATTGGAGCAACGGTGATGACACCAAAACTGCGACAGGACTGGAAGCAGGATTGTATCGCGTAGTAGTAACAGATGCTTTTGGTTGTTCTGACTTTACCGAAGTGACGGTTGATATTGGTGTGGCAACAGAAGAAATTGAAGTATTGGAAACTATCAAAATTGCACCCAATCCGACGAATAATATGACTCAATTGAGTATCGAATTTAGCGAAAGCGTGCAATTAGAAATGCGCGTAGTGAGTCTGGTTGGACAATTAATTCAGCAATATTCTTTTGAAGATGTGCGCAAAGCCAATTACGATATTAATTTGTCAGATTATCCAAGCGGTATCTATTTCGTGCAATTACTCGTCAATGGGCAACTGCGAACGGAGAAGATTGTAAAAATGTAAGTAGTGTAATCTGATAAATACTAATAAGCCCCGATGACTGCATCCAATCATCGGGGCTTATTATTTGTTAATTCATCAATCCGATCGTTCAAAAATAAAAAATGACTTAATTCCAACCAAACAACTTTCATTTTTCACTTCAAAATCGCCAACTATTTAATAGTAAAACTGTTATCTTTGTGAAATTGACAACTGTGTAGAATAAATCTAAATAAATTTAATCAAAGTAATGACGCAAGAGCAGAACAGACTGATTTATCTCGATAATAACGCGACCACACCAACTGACCCGCGTGTAGTAGAAGCAATGCTTCCTTATTTCCACCAAATTCCTGGTAATGCAGCGAGCCGTAACCACCCGTTTGGTTGGGCTGCGGAAGAAGCCGTAGATTATGCCCGCGAGCAAATTGGTAATTTGATCAACGTCGATAGTAAAGAGATTATCTTTACCTCAGGCGCAACCGAATCAGATAACCTAGCAATCAAAGGTGTATTTGAAATGTATGCCCGTAAAGGAAATCATATTATCACGTTAAAGACGGAGCACAAAGCCGTTTTGGATGCTTGTAAAAAAGTTGAAAAAATGGGTGGTGAAGTGACTTACCTAGATGTAGAACGGGACGGTTTAGTTGATTTAGCTAAGCTGGAAGCAGCCATTACAGATAAGACTATTTTGGTTAGCATCATGTGGGCAAATAATGAAACTGGTGTTATCCAACCAATGAAAGCAATTGGTGACATCTGCGCAAAGCATGGCGTGCTATTCATGTCTGATGCAACGCAAGCAGTCGGTAAAATTCCAGTTGATCCTAAGGAAGTAGGTGTTCACTTAATGGCATTCACTGGTCACAAAATGTACGGGCCTAAAGGAGTCGGTGCATTATTTGTGAATCGCAAAAAGCCACGTGTAAAAGTAACCGCGCAAATGGATGGCGGTGGTCACGAACGTGGAATGCGCTCTGGCACACTGAACGTTCCTGGTATCGTTGGTTTGGGTAAAGCTGCGGAATTGGCACAAAAAGAAATGGCTCAAGACGCAGCGCGTTTATCTAAATTACGAGATAAATTGCAACGTGAATTGTCCACTCGTTTAGAAGAAGTTTACGTTAATGGTAACGAAGAACATCGGATGCCACACGTAACTAATATTTCTTTCAAGCACGTAGAAGGTGAAGGTCTAATGATGACTTTTAACCAAAACATTGCTGTTTCCTCTGGTTCAGCTTGTACTTCTGCTTCGTTAGAGCCTTCTTACGTATTAATCGCGCTTGGTTTAGGTGACGATTTAGCACACTCTTCTATCCGCTTTAGCTTAGGTCGTTTTACGACGGAAGAAGACGTAGATTATGCAATTGACGCTTTAGAGAAAGGTGTAAATCACATGCGTGATTTAAGTCCGATTTGGGAAATGTACAAAGAAGGTGTAGATTTAGATAGTGTCGTTTGGGCAGAACATTAAGAAGTTTTTAGTTGGTAGTTTTTAGTTGATAAGTCATTCACGATTCAACTTTCGCTACTAATTACTTGTTTAAACATATAAATTAGTCGAAATAATTAATGAAACCTTGAAATTGTTCCATTAATTATTCCGACACCTATAAATTAATCAACCAGTTAACTAATCAACTTATATAATATGGCTTATTCAAATAAAGTAATCGAGCATTTCAAGCATCCTAAAAACGTAGGAACTTTGGACAAGAGTTCAAAGAAAGTGGGAACTGGCTTAGTAGGTGCACCTGAATGTGGTGACGTGATGCGTCTACAAATTCAAGTTGGTGATAATGGCATGATTGAAGATGCTAAATTTAAAACGTTCGGTTGTGGTTCAGCGATTGCTTCTTCTTCTTTAGCAACGGAATGGCTAAAAGGTAAAAGTGTAGATGAAGCATTAGCCATCGATAATATGGACATCGTGGAAGAATTGGCTTTGCCACCAGTAAAAATTCACTGTTCTGTATTAGCAGAAGATGCCATTAAAAGTGCGATCAAAGACTACCAAGAGAAAAACGGCTTGGAAGTAACGGCTGAATTAAGCGCACACTAATTTAATGCATAATGATTAATGTATAATGTGTAATAAACACGTCCTGCATTATTCATTATACGTTACACATTAAACATTACGACTATGTTATTCGTAGCTGATAGTGCCAAAGAAAAAATTTCGGAAATCCGTAGTAAAGGAACTATGGATGAAAACTACTTTATTCGCGTATCTGTGACCAGTGGTGGTTGTTCAGGTTTGACGTATCAAATGGATTTTGATAACGAAGACCAACCCAACGATCAAGTTTTTGAAGATAATGACGTTAAAGTGGTAACGGATTTGAAAAGCTTTCTATACCTCTGCAATACGACCCTCGAATTTTCGGGCGGCTTGGAAGGCAAAGGATTCTATTTTAATAATCCGAATGCCGCTCGTACTTGTGGCTGTGGTGAAAGTTTTGCTCTGTAATAATTAAACTGCTAAGTAACCTTTAAAAAATAACTTCGCTGTTTTTTAATCAATATTAACGTACTGAATCCAAAAGGTACGTTAACTGTAAAAAATAAAAATCCTTGTTGTCCTAGCAGACAGCAAGGATTTTTTGTTTTGCTTCTGCAAGGAATGAACCTTCATTTTTCCCATTATTCTATTCATTAAAAAAATTACCTTTGCGCCTCCCCTTTCCTATTTAATTTTTTACTATTTCCTACACTACGCTAAATCGGTACAATTTTACCTATTAAATAAGAAATAATCTGCGAATAGCCAT
>JBGCES010000566.1:0-7629 GCA_045106545.1 Saprospiraceae bacterium | reverse complement strand
AAGATAGCCACGGCAATATTTGGTTTGCTACTTTTGCCGGAGTGATTAAGTACGATGGAGCTACGTTCACGAATGTCACAGCGGGCGTGAGCGAGAGCCGTTTCTTTTCTATTTTGGAAGATAAAAAGGGTAATTTATGGTTCGGTTCGATTGGTGAAGGCGTTTTTCTTTATGATGGTGCAGCTTGGCAACATTTCACCACCAATGAAGGGCTGGTGGGGAATGAAGTGACGAATCTCTATGAAGACAGCAAGGGCAATATTTGGTTGGGCACGACGACTGGAATTAGTATTTATGATGGAACAAGTTTTGAAAATTTAACGAAGGAACAAGGACTACCCTATGATGATGTCAATACGATTATTGAAGACGAAACGGGCGTGTTTTGGATTGGAACAAGAGGAGTAGCCTGTACTTACGATGGAAAATCATTCACTACGATTACCAATCAGCAAGGCGATTTTTTTACAAATGTGCGTCATATTATTAAAGACAAAAAAGGCAATATTTGGTTAGGTGGGAACAGTGGTTTGTGGCGTTATGATGGCGAGAATTATATTCAGCTTGCTTCAGGTTTTACGGGCTATATCTCCGAAGATAAAAAAGGCAATATTTGGACGAGTATGCAAAGTCAACATGGGCAAGGATGGTCGTTGCTACGTTACGAAGCCACTACTTTGGACGTGGACGAACCTATTTTTGCTATGGTAAAAACGGGCGAAGGGATGTTTTTTGGAATATTAGAAGATTCCAATGGTAATATCTGGGTTGGTAATTTGAATGGTGTGTATCGTTATGATGGGAGTACATTTGAGGATTTTAGAAATAAAAATTGAATAGATTACTCGCTGCTCGCGCGATGTTTTTAACTCGTGCGCGTCACGGCGTGCAGTTTTAACATTCACTTCTGACATGGCACGAGTTGAAAACATCGCGCGAGCGACAGCGTACAATGGAGTTCATAATCGTCCCAAGATATTTTTAAAACAACTCGCATTCAATTCACACAGCCCATCTGCTACCTTCTTTAATTCCAAATAATGATTAAACATCGCAGGAGTCGGATTGGTATAATTAAAGTTTTTATGTCGCCAAAAACTCATCGCCGCCGCTGCATAAATGGTAAAAGATTGCAAAGCAGCTTGCTCCTCCTTGGTCAAATCAACTTCCTGCACATAACCTTGCAATAGACTAGTCACTTTGCCAAGATCAACGATTTTATCTGTTCTACACAAGCCAATAATCGCCATTCCAACATCAAAAATTCGATAATATTCCGTCGCCTCTTCAAAATCCATAATCACTACTTCGCGCTCGTCCTTACTGATAATTACATTGCTGTAAAAAATATCGCTATGAATCAATGCTTGGGGCAACGTGCTCGTGAGGTCAGGCGTAATTCGTTGTTTGATGGCTTGTAGCCATTTATCATAAGGGGAATCTTTAGCGTAAATCGCCACCTCATCAAAAGACCCAATTCCATAACTCAAGGTTTTGGGTAGAAAATCAGGCGCACTAATCTGATGCAATTTGCCCATTTGAATGCCAATTAATGTCAATAAATTCGGCGATAAATCCGGCTGAATTGTTCCTGGGAGAAACGTTTTTAATAAGACGGGTTTATTTTGATAAACGGATATCAATTCCCTTTTTTTAGTTGGAATAACTTTGGAAGTCGAAAAATCATGGGTAGCTAAATGACCTAATAATAATGCTAAATTCGTAGCCTCCGCTATTGTCTTTTGTTCACAAACAGTTAAGACATAACTAGCTGATTTAGAACGAATTAAATAGTTTGTGTTTTCTGAACCGCCGCTTAATACTTTGGCAGAAGTGCATTCGTCTATGTCGTACTGCTGGATAAAATCGTTGATTTCGGCTAGGTTGAGGACGGTATATTGCATTTTTATATTTATTTTGGAAGAGAGAGTAGAGACCATTTTATTGAAGGAAGCGAGATAAGTACGACACCTGATTAGGCTAAAAATCATAATGAAAGTCACTTGATTTTGTCTCTTTTCTCTCCTCTCTACTCCCTCTTCTTCATTAACTCCCAATGACTTTCCATCACCTCCAACAACGCCTCTTCTAAATGATCATGATCACACAAATAGATCTTTTCACAAAGCCGTTTCGCTCGCTCAATCGACGGATGTTGTGCTGCTGCAGGCAGTTGTTCACTCCCCAAAGCACGGTTGGTACTTTCAGGAAACTTGGAAGGATGCGCTGTCGCTAAACAGATCACTTTGCCTTTTCCTAAAGTCGATTGTAACTTTTCGGAAGCCGCCACCGCTACCGCACTATGTGGATCGAGTATATAGCCTTCTACATCATAGACTGCTTTAATCGTTGCTAGCGTTGCTTCATCGGAACAACTGTGGGACAGAAATCCTTTTTGATAGGCCGCAACTGTTTCCGCATCAAAAATTACATTTCCCGTAGCAGCAAATTCTGCTAACCACGCCTTAATTTTCGCCCCATCTTCGTCCACACAAAAATAGAGGTAACGCCAAAAATTGTAAGGAATTAGAATATCAATCGCCGAAGATTCCGTTTCAATCAGTGCCTTTTTAGAAAAAACGCCTTCTGAAAAAATACGATGGATACAAGCATTAGGATTATTCGCCGCAACCAGCGTCGTGACGGGCAACCCCATTTTACGCGCCAATCCGCCCGCACACAAATTACCAAATGCCCCCGACGGTACAACCATGTGCAGCCGCTCGCCGATCTGATCCACGACTTGCAAATAGCCATAAAAATAATGCACGGTTTGCATCATCACGCGCCCCCAATTGATGGAATTGACACTGGATAAATTTAGCTTTTCTTTAAACCGCTGATTCCCATATAATTTAGCAATCACCAAATCCAAATCATCACAACCATCAGGACAATTCGCCACGCCGACGGGATGAATATTCGGATGCGGCAAGGTCGTCATTTGCCTTTTCTGCTCCTCGGTAATTTTATCTTTTGGAAATAGTACCCACATATCCAAATTAGATTTACCCGCCGCGAAATAAGCAGCAGCAGGGCCCGTATCGCCCGTTGTTGCTACAATGACGGTCATTTTCTCTTGCTTTCTTTTTAGAAAAAAATTAACCAAATTGACCAAAAAAGCCAAGCCGACATCTTTAAACGAAAGCGTTGGTCCGTAAAACAACTCCATGATGTAGGTATCCTTTCTGGATGACAACGGATGCAACGGAATGATTTCCTCTTTTTCAAAAGGTGCGTAGGCGGTTTGCAGAATATCTCTTAATTCCAATTCCGAAATCGTAGAACGGTCAATGAATAGCGATAATATTTCAAACGCCAAATCCACATAATTCAAATCCTTCCACGCGCTCAATTGCTGCGTCGAAATTTGCGGTAAACGTTCTGGCACATATAAACCACCATCCGCCGCAAAGCCATCCAAAATAGCCGTTTCAAAATCGACGGGCGCAACGCCGCCTTTGTTGCTGATGTATTTAAGCATTGGTGTGAGTTGTGAGAAGATAGGAACAGGAGTTTTTTAATGTAAAATGTAAAAGTCCACATGATAAGTACAAAGATGGTTTGAACCGCGACGTGTAACTTTTACATTTTACATTTTGCGGTTTTACATTTTACATTTCAGTTAACTTTTCTGACTCCTCCACTTCAAATAAACCGCCGTCGCAATCATAATATCCTGCACTGCCACGCCCGTCAAATCAACAATAGAAATTTGGTCATTATTACGTCGTTGGAGTTGTGGATTTTGGATGGCAGTACCGAGTTCCACCACTTTAGCTGCTGTAATTGCGCCCGCTTGCGTAGCGCGAAATATCTCACCTCGACTCTGACTCTGCGGCAAACTATCCGCAATCACCAAATCGGCGCGTTGCAATAGCGCACTATCCAATTCCTGCTTCTTGTGCGTATCCGAACCGACCGCCGTGATGTGCGTCCCAGACTGAATATCTTTCGCCCATAAAAGCGGCACTTCCGCAGGCGTCGTCGTCACGATTAGATTGCAATGCTGTGCTACTTCCGCCGCCGTTTCGGCGACATTAATGGTAAAATTACTACCCATATCGGCTTTAAATTGCTCCGCCTTCGCTCGATTCCTGCCCCACACCCAAACCGAATCACAATCCACCACTGACCACAAATATTCTAACTGCAAGCGCGCCTGAATACCCGTCCCGATAATGCCAATTGCCTTGACGGTTTTCGGCGCAAAATACTGCGCTGCCAAAGCACCCGCCGCCGCCGTCCGAATATCCGTCAGCATGCCTTCATCCAACAAGATGGCAATCGGCTGCCCCGTTTTTTGACTAAAGACCAACATCAGTCCTTGACTAGAAGGTAGCCCCAACGCGGAATTATTATAAAAACCCGTCGCGATTTTAATCACAAAAAACGCATCGTCTTTGATATAGCCATACTTAATGTGCGCGTCGCCTTTCGCTTCCTCAAACAGCAATTCACCAACAGGCGGCACGACCGTTTTTCCATTGCTATAATCGATAAATCCCTTTTCCATTGCTGCCAACACATCTAGGTTATTGACGATGGCTTGAATTTCTGCTTTGTTGATGATGGTGGTCATGTGTTGTTGATTTTGGTGGGTAAGATAGGGAATGAAGGGGAGATGGCGAAGTAGATAGCGTTTAGAAGTCATCAAAATTAAATTGTCCATGCTAAGGAAAGAATCGTCCATGTTTTAGAATATCTGATGCCCGTAAATTTGTGAATAAATAATAAAACAGGTTTTTATGAAAAATTTAAAAATTTCTTCACTTGTTTTTGGGATTGCAATTGTTGCGCTCCTTCCACTTTTCTCTTTCATCAATCAAAATACTAAATCAATGGAAAATTCAGAAAAATTAGGTTTATTCGTAATTGTAAATGCTAAACCAGAAAAAGCAAATGATGTCAAACAATTTTTAATGGGCGCTTTGCCATTAGCCAATCAGGAAGCAGACACTAAGTCGTGGTACGCTTTTCAAATCGATGAAACTACTTTTGGAATTTTTGACACCTTTGCACATGAAGAAGGGCGAAATGCTCACTTGAATGGCGATATTGCAAAGGCATTGCTACAAAATGCAGACGACCTTTTGGTTGATTTTCAGGTTAGTGATATTAATAAATTTGATATCATGGCAGTAAAATAATCGTGCTTAATCGATCATGTTCGGAATGAAATTTTTTATTCCGAATATGATTTTCGCTTTAAATTGTATGAAATACCAAAGTATAAATTCAACTATTCTTACTAAGAACAACAACGAATTAGCGTTTAAATTAACGTCGTTTAGAAATTTGGATGCTTTCGATCATTTAGTTCGTTATAATTATTATTCCATCCTATTAATCGAAAAAGGGAATTTTCAATTAAAAATAGATTTGGATAATTACAATTGCTCACCTGCAACGGCAATATGTTTGTCTCCATATCAGCCCTTTATGATGACTAGTAATGAAGAAGTAGTCGGATACATGCTCAACTTTCATCCTGATTTCTTTTGTACTTATAGGCATCAAAATGAAATAGCCACCGAAGGAGTGCTTTTTAATAATTTTTCTTCCGCCCCCTTTTTTCAAATTAGCAATCTACCTAAGCTAGTTGAGCATATTTTCAACATGAATTCTGAGATTCAAGAAAACAAAATTGGAATTCATGAAGTCCTGATCTCCTTATTAAAGATATTCTTAATTAATTTAATTCGCGAAAAGCAGAGCACGAACCGATCCCAAAACGCAGCTAAAGTAAATGAAAAACCAGTATTAATGCAAAGCTTGGTAGATAGTATTGAAGAGCATTTTAAATCCTTGCATACCGCAGGTGGCTATGCTAAAATACTATTCGTGACCCCTCAACAATTAAACAAAGTAGTTAAGTCAAAATGCAATATCTCCTTATCTCAGCTAATCAAAAATAGAATTATCATAGAAGCAAAAAGGGAATTATATTTAACCTCAAAATCTGTTAAAGTAATATCTAATGAATTAGGATACAAAGATGAGTTCTACTTTAGCAGGGTTTTCAAAAAACAAGTCGGCGTATCCCCAAAACTATATCGAGAAACTGTAGGGTTTGCTAAAATGGAATAAAGAGACAGGTGAAAAAAAGGGTAACTACATTTCTAGCATACTACCCGCTGGCGCGTAGTTCACACAAATTTGCTCGTTCGATATTTCCAATTCGGATGTATCATGAGCTGAGTTGAAAACAACATACCAGCGTGCATAGTGTAAGCAATAGTTATGATTTCCAAACCATTCGTATTTCCATACTTTCCACTGATAAAATAAATGCCCTTTGCAAGATGATTAAGGAACTTTACTACGGTAAAAAACGTGTTACTTGAAAATATTAAATCAGTAACCTTCATGCAAGACAACTCAACTCACAAATATACCGTCGGCAACCTCATCTACGATGCCAACATCTACGACGGAATGAACACCCAGCTAAATGACTTGCCATTTTATCAACGATGGCTGCCCAAAAATAAGGAGGCGCGTATCTTGGAATTGTGTTGCGGGACGGGCAGGTTGACGCTGCCGATTGCTCAAGCAGGATATGATATTAGTGGAGTCGATTTTACGGCTTCCATGCTGGAAGAAGCGAAAACGAAAGCTACTGCGGCAGGATTTGCCATTGAGTTTATCGAGGCAGATATTAGAACCTTGGACTTACCTGAACAATACGATCTGATTTTTATTCCTTTTAATTCTATCCATCATTTATATCATAATGAAGACTTGTTTCAGGCGTTTCAGGTCGTCAAAAAGCACCTCAAAACGGGCGGTTTATTTCTGTTGGATTGCTTCAATCCGAATATTCAATATATCGTAAATGCTGGAAAAGAACCGACAACTATTGCTCAATATATTACCAAAGATGGAAGAGAAATATTGATCAAGCAGCATATGCGCTATGAAAATAAAACGCAGATTAACCGCATCGAATGGCATTATTACATCAATGGCGCGTTTGATTCCATTCAAAACTTGGATATGCGGCTGTATTTTCCGCAGGAATTAGATGCCTACTTGCAGTGGAGTGGTTTTGAGATTTTGCATAAGTTTGGCAATTTTGCAGAAGAGGCGTTTGGGGATGATTCGGAGAAGCAGATTTTTGTTTGTAAACAAAAAGAGTAGTGACTACATCAACTACTGCTACCTAAATCCGCAGCTAACATAATCCGTAACTAACAATTTGTATGTCACGAATTATTTTAGTCGCGGATTGCAATTTTACATGATACCGAAAAAAACCTTACATTTAATACATCGAAAAGCGAAAAAGCTACATTGTTTAACCAGCACCTTGCCAATAAAAAATGAAAAATCAATTCCTTCTATTTCTCCTACTAATGATTTCCTTCAGCGGCATAGCTCAGCCTTATGGCGGGACTATTTTTGTAGATGCTGATATTATTACTTCATCCGATTCATCTGCGTTGGAAAGTGTAAGCTACACTGGACGAGGGTTTAAAACTATTTTTGACCGACGGGTAAATACTTGGACAACGGTCAATGCCTTTTTATTTGAGGTGATCTGGAACGATGGATTAAACTCGGAGGCGGTTATCAATCCAGAATTTGGAACAGTTGAGTCGGCAGAAATTGAAGCAAAAAAATATG
>JBGCES010000565.1:0-30736 GCA_045106545.1 Saprospiraceae bacterium | reverse complement strand
TCGCAGTGGGATGCGTTGTTGCAAGGAAAAGTATTAGAATATCAACTGCAAAAGTTTGCCGAAGAAGAGCAGAATTATTCTGATTTATTAGAGAATAAGGTACGTGAATATAAAAAACTCGAAGAGTTGATTAATCCCGTGCCGGATTATTTGGGGTGGGATATGTCGCGTGATTGATGGAAAGATACGTCTTTTAATGTATTGGAACAATACGAAGATTTATTGCAGGACGAGGACTCGATTCGCGAATTGGCGGACTTGCTAGGTAAGATGCGGGAAGCGGAAATTATCATGGAAGAAGAGACGTTTGAAAAAACGATTGTGCGCAAAGAATGGGTAGTTGATGAATTAGCGAAAAGCGAAATCGTCGGTGTCCACGAAAGTCAAGATTTGAATAATTTAGTGAGTTCTGAAGTGGGTTTATTGAGTGATGCCGCAACCGAGACGCTCTTTTTGAAAAAATATGCTGACCAGAAACTGCTCACTTTCCGCTACGAAGATCGCCGCCTCGTCAAAAGCCGCGACAACATCATGGAAGTCCACCAACGCGTGCGGCAGAAGGAAAAGGGCCCTTTTATCGTCCTCGTCGATACCAGCGAATCCATGATGGGCAGACCCGAAATGATTGCGAAAGTGCTATGTCTCGGCATTCTCAAAATGGCAATCAAAGACAATCGCCGCGCTTTTTTAATCAACTTTTCCATCGGTATTCAAACCATTGATTTATACGATATTTCCAACTCACTGGAAGAAGTCGCAGGTTTTCTACGCATGTCCTTCAACGGCGGTACAGATGCTTCCCTTGCCCTCAACGAAGCCATCCGTCAACTCAAAGGCAACGACTACGAAGATGCGGACGTACTGATGATTTCGGATTTTATTATGTATCGAATTGACAAAGATGTGCTAGATGATATTCGCTTTTTCCAACAAAATAAAGGAACGGAATTTCACAGTTTGACACTTTCCAAAGAGGCGAATAGTGAAATTTTGCAGCGCTTTGATACGAATTGGGTGTATAATCCAGAGCAGCGAGGAATAATTCGAGAGTTGACGCGCGGATTGGATGTGATAGGGAAGCGGGTTTAAAAGTGGATTTCTGTTTGTATTATTAACCAAATAGCCGTACCTTTGCGCTCTAATTTTAAAAATATAGTAATAAAACGCTTTATAATATGAAAAAAGGTATTCATCCAACGGACTACCGTACCGTTATTTTCAAAGACATCTCTAACGATCACGTCTTTTTAGGTAAATCTTGTGCGGAAACAAAGGATAAAGAAACTTGGGAAGATGGCACTGAATATCCCGTAGTGAAAATGGAAATCTCTTCGGCTTCTCACCCTTTCTTTACAGGTAAAATGAAGTTTGTAGATACAGCGGGACGTATTGATAAATTCAACAAGAAATTCTCGAAGTTCTCTTCGAAGTTTTCTAAAAAAACTGCTGAGCAAGAAGATTAATATTGCAAGGTTTGATAGACTTTTGGTCTGAATAGTCAAACTACGCAAAATCTTCATCAACAAGTCCCAATCATCATGGCATGATTGGGACTTTTCGCATATCCCATAAATAGCTAAAACCTCAATCATGAACATCATCCTTTTCGACGATGCGCCGATTCGGAAAAATCTTTTACCATTGACGTTTACTCGTCCCGTTGCCGAACTGCGAGTAGGGATCTTGACCATTACCCAAAAGTGGGAGAAGTGGCTGAACGGAACGGTGTCTTATATTACGGAAGATTATTTAGCTGGAAAATATGCAATTGAGGTGGCGGATGTAAATGTAGTCATCAATGCCAGCGTATTACCCTCCGAAAGATTAGTTGCACTCGTAGAGCAGCTGGAAATGAACGAGGCATTGCTACAAGGAGATGAATTAATTGCTGCCAAATTGAATGAAAAGCAGTTTGAACGCTTGATGGAGGATGAAGAGATTGATGAATTGCAAGGATTTGATGTAGAAGATACTCCATTTAATCGGATCAAACATCCTTACGATATTTTCCTTTGCAACGGTGAGGAGATTGCTATCGATTTCCAATTAATTACCAAAGGACGTGCTTCGCAAAGTTTGTCACCATCTAACCAAATTGCCAATCCTGCCCATATTTTTATCGAAGAAGGAGCAAGAGTAGAATGCGCAATGCTCAATGCTAATGCAGGGCCCATTTACATTGGCAAAAATGCCGAAGTGATGGAAGGAAGCTTAATTCGTGGGCCATTTGCGCTAGGTGAAAATAGCAAAGTCAAAATGGGGTCGAAAATTTATGGCAAGACCACCATTGGCCCTTGGTCGAAAGTAGGCGGAGAAATAAATAATAGCGTAATTATCGGTCATTCTAACAAAGGGCACGATGGCTATTTGGGAAATGCGGTTTTAGGAGAATGGTGTAATCTCGGTGCAGGAACGAATAACTCTAATCTCAAAAATAACTACGCGGAAGTAAAGCTATGGAATTACGCTGCCGAGCGATTTTTGCCAACGGGACAGCAGTTTTGTGGTTTGATCATGGGCGACCATTCCAAAGTTGGAATCGGCGTGACCTTTAACACTGGAACGGTAGTCGGTGTTTCTTGTAATATTTTTGGAGCGGGTTTTCCGCGCAATTTCATTCCTTCTTTTAGCTGGGGTGGAGCTGCAGGTTTTAAAACGTATCGCAACGATAAAGCAATGGATACTGCGGAACGGGTTATGCAACGTCGAGGTAAGCCACTAGAAGTCGCAGAGCGCGTCATTTTGATTCGTATTTCAGAAGATACGGCGAAGTTTAGACGATGGGAGCAAAAGTAGATGATTCCCAAAACAGGTTTAAGTAGATTTAAAAAAGCAACTATAAATCAGTTATCTGAGAGAAAGCAATTATCCCCCCTAATTGCGGAGTAACTACGGTATAAATTTCTGATGGCTGATAACAACTAACTGAGAACTAAGATAATGAATAAAAAAAAAAAAAAAAAATGGTTAAGCTACTTAACGGAAATCCACATAGAAAGCGCACCGAGTGAAATCAATCCACATTTATACGTCAGTTTACGACGAGGGCGATACCAATTGTGTACCGCGAATGCGATTTACTCCTACGAAGATTTATACGATAATTTTGTTAAAGCATTTGAACGCATTCAACTTGATAAGATCGAAGGCGATCGAGTCTTGATTTTAGGATTCGGATTAGGGAGTATTCCTTTGATTTTAGAAAATAAATTCAATCGAAATTTTCACTATACCGCAGTAGAATTGGACGAATCCGTCTTGTATTTAGCCAATAAATATACAGTACCTAAGCTGGATGCTGCGATTGATTTTGTACAAGCAGATGCGCTAGCTTTCGTCGAGCAATGTCAGGAAAAATTTGATGTCATTTGCATGGATGTGTTTTTGGATGATGTTATTCCGACCCAGTTTCATCAAAACGCTTTTCTGCGCAGGCTGCAACAATTACTCACACGAAATGGTTTGTTACTATATAACTGCTTGGCACTGACGGATGCTGATTTGAATGCTACCGAAGAATTTTATTACGAACACTTTGTACCCAATTTTCCGCAAGGAAAATACCTAGACGTAGATGGAAATTGGATATTAGTCAATGACCGCTTGTTTTTAAAAAACGATTGATGAAAAGTTTACTATTTTTGAACTACTTTTACCATTCTGTTTGAGTTTTATCAATACGAATCTAAAATAACATTTTATGTTAAAACTAAATATATACGTACGTTTCGCACTAATTGCATTGACTTTAATCGGTGGCATAATCCTCGCTTTTGCGTACGGATTTTGGTACGCCTTCCCATTTTTATTAGCAGGAATCATTCTGGTTGTTGGTTATGTTTTATTGGGAACAGTACAATCAGCGGCGGAGATTATGCAGACGGGTAGCCTAGAGGAAGCTGAAAAACGGTTGAATTTAACGTTCAAACCTGATTGGTTATATAAAACGAATCGCGCCTATTTTTACATGATTAAAGGTAATATGGCGATGCAACGTAAGGATACGGAAGAAGGAGAGAAGTGGTTGAAAAAAGCACAGAGTGTAGATATTCCGACGGACAACGAAAAGGCGATGATTGAGTTGCAATTAGCGAATGTAGCGGCAAGTCGAGAAAAGTGGAAACAAGCTGAAATTCACATGCGTAACCTAAAAGGCTTGAAGGTAACAGAACCGATGTTGAAAGAACAAATTACTACCTTTGAAAAAGCATTTGCACAACGTGGACAAGCAAAAGCGCAACGCCGAATGCAAATGTCACAGCGCGGTGGCTTTCGTCCCGGTGGTAAACGCCGTCGTCCGAAAATGCGTTAGAAATTAGGAAAATTAGAACTAAAAAAGAGAGGCGGTATTTGCAAAAATACCGCCTCTCTTTTTTAGTTTACGAGATTTGTCAACGAACGTTATTTTAAAAATTTTGTCAACGCCACTTGCATACTATCCGTCGGATTTTTAGCAATGTGTAAAGCAAAAGGTTCATGTTCGAGGTGATACGGATGAGTCGTTAATTTCCAATATAAAATACCTTTCAATAAATCGGGATACTTCTGTGAACTCTGTTGCAAAGTCTCGACGGCTAGTTGGCGTTCTGCTAAATTAGTCGGTTGTTGATTCCAAATAATTATTTCTTCTGTCTTGCCTTCTCCCACAATCGAATACCCAAATCCTTGCCAAGGCGCAAGTGTAGCACCTTCGGCACTCACATATCCTAATTCTGTAAAAATTACGGGTTTTTCTGGAATATCTTCCGCTAGCTTAAACTGCTGAATCTCTTGAAAAATACTATCCCAACTCGTCAGGAATGTCAACTCTAATTCAGGTTGAAGTAGAGTAGAGGTTTCGGGCGTACGTAGCGGAAAGTAAGCATTGATACCAATATAATCCAATTGATCCCAAAAATCGACCTCCATGTAATTATCAAAATTGGCAGCATAAGTTAACTCTCCTTGATAGACTGCGCGAATATTTTGAATCAAGTTAATCCACTGATTTTTAATAAATAACCGACGAGTATTCATGTGCGCTAAGGATGTTTCACTTTCGGAAAAGGTAACGGTCTTTGCCCATTGTTGGTTGGCTTTGACGCGATTGGCAATGTATGTTTCTAAGTTTTCATAGTTACCATAACCACTCACCCATAAATCATTTGCTTGTAGTAAATCGCGATATTTTAACGCCCGATTTTCGTGATTTTTTTGACGTTCTTTATCCAAAAAATAGGCATATAAATCAGGGATTCGTTCCAGTGGTGTGGTAGCAGATAAAGCGTTCATTTCACTACCAATGCCTAACAATTCTACTCCTTCTTGCTCGCAAATCTGCGCCCATTTTAAAGCAAATTCTTCATAAGCAGCGAACCACTCAGCTACCTTTTTTTCACCTTGCGGCAAAATCATCCCGTGCCACAGAAAGGCATTTTCTGGATAAAAATGTTGAATCGTTGTTCTTAAAATTAACACAACTTTTAGCCCCTGTCGTTTTGCTGCTTTAATTTCTGCGAGCACTCCATCGTTTTGATTATTTTCAAAAACGTGGCTTTCACTCCAAATGGAATGGTTTAAATAGGCAGTTACTTCGACGGTATTCATACCAATTTTTCGTACTGTTTTTGTCCAGTCATCAATGTTTTCTTCATTCACTTGAATGCCGCCCAAGTAGAACTCTTTTTCTAAAGGAGAATTGTCGGTACAACTTATTAAAAATACTAAAAAGATAAAGCCGAGTATGGCGCTAGTTCGCATATTGGATGATTAAATTTCAGACAGCGAATGTATACAATTTTACAAGCCACACCACCTTTGCGCATACGAAATGACAGAAGGGGAACTAATTTTTGTAGAAAATGTTGAGGAAAAATAAGTGAGGTTTCAATTATCTAACTACCTCTAACAATTTCAAATCACCTCTAACCATATTCCTATGAATGCTCAACAAACAAAACGCATCAGTAAAAAACTTTCCCTTCTACTGCGCCATCGCCCCGAATTATTTCAACTTCAACTAGACAAACAAGGTTGGTGTGAGGTGAATACCTTATTAGCTGCGGCTAAAAACAACAATTTCTCACTGGATCGAAAAACCCTAGAATTGGTTGTTGCCGAAAACGATAAACAACGCTTTTCTTTTAGTGAAGACGGAACTAAAATTCGCGCGAATCAAGGTCATTCTATCAAAATTGAATTAGGCTATTCGCCAACCGAACCACCCGAATTATTATATCACGGTACGGCGACGCGCTTTATGAATTCCATTCGTAAAACGGGTTTACAAAGACGAAATCGACATCACGTACATTTATCTGCGGACATAAATACGGCGCAAAAAGTGGGCGCTCGCCATGGCGTACCTATTATTCTAAATATCCGAGCCAAACAAATGTATCGCGCTGGTCACGAATTTTTCCTTTCGGAAAATGGTGTATGGTTGACGGATAACGTGCCGACGCAATATTTCGATTAATAATTTTTAAAAAATTCAAAGAGGGAAGTTTTTTTATCAATACTTAATACTCCAACTTCCGTTCGTAAAACAACTTGGCGAAGTCCTTCGCAAAGTAAGTTAAAATTGCATCCGCGCCCGCACGGTGAATCGAAGTGAGCGTTTCGGGCATTGCCTTTTCATATTCTAACCAGCCTTTTTGACAAGCAGCAATTAACATAGCGCATTCTCCGCTGACGTGATAAGCGGCAATAGGTAAGTGTGTATTATTTTTTAATAAACTAATAATATCGAGGTAATTCAAAGCGGGTTTGACCATTAGAAAATCTGCTCCTTCTTGTGCATCTAATTCCGCTTCAATTAAGGCTTCACGTTGATTGGCGGGATCCATTTGGTAGGTCTTTTTATCCTTTGGGATATCATCTCCTTCCGCTGGCGCGGAATCCAACGCATCGCGAAAAGGGCCATAAAAGGCACTCGCATATTTTGCCGTGTAACTAATGATACCTGTGTCCATAAATCCTGCGCTATCCAACGCTTCGCGGATCACCTGTACACGCCCATCCATCATATCTGACGGTCCCATCCAATCAAAGCCAGCAGCAGCTTGTGCAACCGCCATTTTTGCTAAAATAGGTAACGTTTCATCATTGACAATTTTTCCATTACGAACCACGCCATCGTGACCATCTATGCTATATGGATCAAGCGCAACATCTGACATGAGTGAACATTCAGGATATGCTTTTTTAATTTGAATCGCTGCTTTGAGATAAAAATTCTGCGGATTGTAGCTGTAGGTACCTGTTTTATCTTTTTTATCGTCTGGAATAGCAGGGAACAAAACAAAATTTCGCACGCCAAATTTCATACTGTCGCCAATTTCTTTAAGAATATTGTCTAACGACATTCGGTAATTACCTGGCAGCGAATGAATTTCGTCCTTTATGTTCTTACCTTCGATTAAGAAGAGTGGATAGATCAAGTTGTTGGGAGTCAAGTTGGTTTCGCGTACGATTCCACGGATGGCGGCAGAACGGCGATTACGTCTAGGTCTGATTAGCATAAATAATATCGTTCAAATATGGTTGAAATGTCGTTTGAAGGTAGTGTAAAAGTAGTAGATTTTGTTTCGATGAATGGCAGTCGTGATAACTTTTAAACGATTTTTGAGCAACTTTTACACTACGTTTATACAATATCAACCTTTTATTTTTTGTCTTTTTTCTTTGGCACAGGATCGTGTCCATGTCCGCCCCACGGATGACAACGCCCGATACGTTTTAAACCTAACCAGGTGCCTTTTAGAATACCCCATTCATTAATAGCCCCTACCATATAGTGAGAACAAGTCGGTGAATAACGACAGTTTGGACCAAGTAAAGGAGAAATGGCAGTTTGGTAAAAACGGATGGGAAGAATAAATATTTTTTTTAGCATGGCTGATATCATTGAAGAAAGATCACTTGAATGATTAATAGGAGACATTTGATTTACTAAGAGTAAAATGTCGGCTATCAACATAAAGTTTGATTTGGGGGAAATCCGTACGTCGATAAATTTTTTCTAGTTACTAAAGTTGTATGTTTCCATTTAAAAGCATAATTTTACAAATATATTTAGTTCTTTAATGTGACTTGTTGAAGAATTATAGAATTCATATTTGACATAGGCATAGTTCATCTTCATATCTCTTTGTAAACCTAATTGTTTTAATTTCTCTCTCCCACAGTATTATCATACTAAGAATAATCGTCCTCCCTTTTTACAAATCTTGTTTTATTGATTTAAGTTAATGAAAATCAAATAATTGAATATTATTTCATTGTAAATTTATTTAATCTCACTGTTTATGAAATTACTTTTCCTTGAACGTCTAGCTGCGTTCTGTAGCTTGCTTTTTATTGCATTTTCTCCTCTTTCTATTTTTGCACAAGACGAATTAATCAAAATTGGTGAAGGTAATTACAGCTTTATTACCGTTACTACGAGCGATAACCAAAGTGTAGAAGTAGGAGAAAACACGCTTAGTGCTACAGGGCTATTACCAAATCTCAATGCAGCTTCTCGTTTTTTAGCACAATCTTCTTTTGGGGCTGATTATGAAACCATTGAATCGGTTGCTAATCAAGGATTTACTGGCTGGATTGATGATCAGCAAGCCCTGCCTAATAGTTTTAGTTTTAAAGATTTTGTGTTGCAAACGACTGAGCGACGACTTGATTCCCTCTATGCTAACAATGGAGATCCTACAGATGCCTATCCCCGATTAGATTATTATCATTGGGCGTGGTGGCAAAATGCCATGCAATCACCTGATTTATTGCGTGCTCGTGTCGCACTAGCATTAAGTGAGATATTCGTTGTATCTGAGATAGGTGTAATAGATGATTACCCACTAGCCATTGCAGATTATTACGATATGTTAAGTCAACATGCTTTTGGTAATTTTCGAGATTTATTATATGATGTAACGATGCATCCTGCAATGGGAGCTTATTTGACTTGTGTAAATAACCCTAAAGCTGACCCAAATATCAACCGCTTTCCCGATGAAAATTATGCTAGGGAAATTATGCAGTTATTTACCATTGGACTGTATGAATTATACCCGAATGGTACGCGCAGAACCGATCAACTAGGGCGTACGCTTTCCACTTATGATAATAATGATATTGCTGAATTAGCGAAGGTGTTTACAGGATTAATGTACGGCGATTCCTATCTATTTGGACAAGCACCAGCCAGTCAATATACTTATACTATGCCAATGAAAATGAATAATTATTGGCACGAACCAGCAACTAAATATTTATTAAATGGCTACGTAATTAACGAGCGTGGTAGCCCCAATGGAATGGCTGATATTAATGAGGCTTTGGATATGCTGTTTAACCACGATAACGTTGCACCTTTTATTACTATTCGATTGATTCAACGATTAGTAAAATCCAATCCTTCCCCTGAATATGTTGCGCGTGTCGCAGCGGTTTTCAATAACAGCAATGGTGTACGTGGTGATTTGGGGGCAGTGGTAAAAGCTATTTTGCTCGATCCTGAAGCTCGGTCGTGTAATGAAATGGATAATGATTATGCCGGAATGTTACGTGAACCCATCGTTCGCTATACGCATTTAGCTCGCGCATTTAACGCTGCTGCACCGAATGGTGAATATCGCAACGAAATGGATCGTTTTGTGGAAGAAACGGGGCAGCGACCAATGGGTTCACCAACTGTTTTTAACTTCTTCCAACCTGGCTACCAACCGCTTGGTGCCGTTCAGGAAGCGGGTTTGGTTGCACCTGAGTTTCAAATTATTAATTCACAAACTTCCATTGGCTATTTAAATGAATTGCATGAGTGGTTATTTGATCGTAACCTGATGGAATGGTTTAGAATTTATGGTAACGAAAACAATGACGACGGTCGAGTGGAACTAGATTTAAGTACGGAGATAGCTTTAGTGGAGGAAGGGAAAATAGAGGAAATGATAGAGCGAGTTAATTTAATTATGCTACATGGTATGATGTCTGACCGTACTCGAAAGTTGATTGTTAATGGTTTAACTAAGCTAGATCAATCAGATGCAGATGAAATTGTGCAGACAGCAATTTTCCTCGCTATGGTTGCGCCCGATTACTTAATTTTTAGATGATTTTATTGAGCTAAATACACACTAAGAAATGCCGAAAAAATCAAAGTGTAAATTTATTTTTCGGCCAATACTAATATCCAAAAGCTTTCAAACAATACAAACCATGTCCAAAAGAAATATATCTCGTCGTCGCTTTATCGGAGAAATGAGTTGCGCGGCGGTTGGCACTTCTACACTCTTTTCCAGTTTTTTAAATTTAGCAGCAGCTAATACATTAGCAACACCAGTAATTGGAGGCGATTATAAAGCACTAGTCTGCGTACTCCTCTCAGGTGGATGTGATACCTTTAATATGATCATGCCGCATACCCAAGGCGAGTATGACAACTACGTAGCGACTCGGACTTCTTTAGCATTAGAACGTGATGACTTACGTCAATTTACACCCCTTAATACAGGTGGTAAAACGTATGGTTTTCACCCCAGTATGGCTAGAATGCAGGAGTTATTTAATAGTGGTGACTTAGCGGTAGTCCCAAATGTAGGCACGCTAATTAAACCCATTGTCAATTCGACTGATTACGACAATGACCGTAGCAAACGCCCAGTAGGACTTTATTCGCATTCCGATCAGCAGATGCACTGGCAGACTTCATTGCCGCAGAGTCGAGACGCATTAGGGTGGGGTGGACGCTTAGCAGATATTCTTCAGTCTCGTAACACGAATCCAAATATTTCGATGAATATCTCCTTGGATGGAAAAAACACTTTTCAATCAGGTGCCGATACTATTGAATATACGATTTCAAATCAAGGAAATGGTGGAGCAGGTGTGGAGCAGTTTAGATACCAAGGGAATGCGGGTTTAATGAACTTAGTGCGAAATAGTACAGTGGATAGCTTGGTGACAAATATGTACACTAATGTTTTCCAACAGACCTTTGCTAATTCCTTGAGTTCAACGGTAGAAGCAACTAATCTTTTTACGACTTCTTTAGCTAAGATTGATCCTTTTTTGACAGAATTTTCTGATACGGGATTTTCTAGAGACTTACGTCAAATTGCCCGAACGATTGCGGCGCAATCTGATTTGCAAATGGAACGTCAGGTATTCTACGTCGTTTATGGTGGTTGGGATCATCATGGCGAGTTGCTAGCGAATCAACAGAATATGCTAGCTACTTTAAGTAATGGATTGTATGAATTCTATTCAGCATTGGGAGAAATAAATAAGCAGAGTTGTGTAACGACTTTCACGATTTCTGATTTTGCGCGGACGTTAACTTCAAACGGAAATGGTTCAGATCATGCTTGGGGAGGTAATCATTTAGTGATGGGAGGAGCTGTGAATGGACAAAATATGTTTGGTACTTATCCAGATTTGTATTTAGATAATAATCCTCTGAATGTATCAAGACGGGGTAACTTAATTCCGACTACTTCAACCGATGAATATTTTGCCGAATTGGCACTGTGGTACGGTGTATCGCAAAGCGAATTAGAAGACATTTTACCTAATATCCGAGAATTTTACTCGGCGAGTGCGAATGGACCACTCGGCTTGATGAATTTGTGATAATTCTAATTAAGTGGTATTATTTTTCTATCATCCAATTAATTTTGAGGCAAATGCGATTTATACATTATACATTATATATTATATTTTTTTCTTATTCTATTTCTATCAGCGCCCAACCTGCTTGTGTGGGTGAGCAAGGGCAATTACGCTGGTTTTATTGGAATAACATCGACCCTACTTGGACTATCAATGGTTTATATGATGATATTTATTATCCCCAAACCCCTGATGGAATGCAAATATTAAATCGCCCCGAAACACCAGTTCAATTTAATGATCGCTACGGTAGCAGTATTCGTGGTTATATTATGGCACCTAATACGGGAACTTATAAATTCAACATCACTGGGGATGACGATGGAGAGTTCTTTTTAAGTAATGATGATACGCCAGCTAATAAATCCCGTAGGGCTTATTTTACCTATAACACAGGAAGTAATCATGAATCTCAAACTTCTCAAACTACAACAGATACGACTCTGACAGCTGGACAATATTATTATTTTGAATTAAACCATGTAGAAGGTGGTGGTAATGACTTTATCACTTTACACTGGGAAACACCTGATTTGCCTGATACTTGGCAAGTGGTGGGTACTGAATTCGTGTATGATTACATTTGTGAAAGTCTCTGCGAGCCTTTGGGAACACTTTGTGATGATGGTGACCCGACTACTACCAACGATCAGCAAGATGGTTTTTGCAATTGCTTCGGCGAGCAAGAACAGACGAATGAGTGCGTCGGCGAACGCGCTTCGATTACCGCACTTTATTTTGATAATTTGAATGGTGATGAACTTGTGGTTTTAGACACAGCGGTTATTTATCCCAATGCGCCGACAGAAGCGCAGATTCTGGATAATTTTTCTCGCCTCAGGAATCGGGGGGGAAAATATGCGACTCGTGTGCGCACTTTTTTATCCGTACCGATGACGGGTGATTATATTTTTAATTTAACGGGCGATGATGAAACGATCTTGTACTGGACGGGTTCAGACGATCCTAACGATCCGCTACAAACACTAGCACACGTATCCAATTATACGAATAGTACCGAGCATGATAAATATCCCGAGCAAACTTCGGCTACGGTTAATTTACAGAAAGGAGAGATCTATTATCTAGAGTTACTTTCTAAAGAAAACGGTGGTGGTGATCACTTCGGTGTATGGTGGCAGGCACCCTTTTATCCTGATAATGACTGGCGCGTGATACAAGGTACTTATTTATATCAATACGCTTGTGAGTCTGCTTGCTTACCTGTAGGCACGCCTTGTGACGATGGTAATGCAGGCACTTATGATGATGTAGCAGATGAAAATTGTGGTTGTGTTGGTACACCTTGTGGTGTTCCTGATTGCGATGATGTTCCCGCTTATCGCGCTTACGAAATCTGTGGTACTTCCGATAAACACTCCAATCAAACGGTTGATTCTTGGCTATCCTGTTCTCCCGCGCCCAACCCAAATTCAATGCGTGGAATGGGACACTGGATCATGTATGATTTCAATGATATTTATCAATTATACGACATGCAAATTTGGAATTATAATGTCGAAAATGAAACAGAACGTGGATTTAGAGAAGTTGCAGTGGATTATTCCTTAGATGGAGTTGTCTGGCAAAATTTAGGAACACAAACATGGGGGGAGGCAACAGGCGTAAAGAGTTACGAAGGATTGACAGGACTTAATTTTAGTGGAAAAACGGCGCAGTATGTTGTTTTCACTGCATTGAGTAATTACGGCGATGACAATTGTAGCGGATTTAGTGAAATATCCATGACGGCTCGCCCTTGCCAGCCTGCTGGAACAGCTTGTGATGATTTTAATGCTGGTACAGACAATGATCAATTTAATAATAATTGTGAATGTATAGGTCAATCTAATGGTGCGTTAGCTGTCGATATCTTAGCTTTGACTGCAGAATGGAAAGGCTCCAATGTTCTGGTAGAATGGACGGTAGAAAATGAATCAAATGGTACTTATTACGAGATACAACGTTCGCTTGATGCTCGCCAATTTGAGTCTATCGGTTTACTACGTGGAAGTAGTAAGAGTGGTGAAAAAACAAAGTATCAGTTGGTAGATAATAAAGGTGGAAATTTGGCTAATGAGCTATACTATCGCATTAAAAGTATGGAAGTCAGTGGTGAAGAATCCTTTAGTAACACCGTTTCTGTTGAACGCCCTGGTAACTCTAAACGATTACGTATCAATGATTTATATCCAAATCCATTTAGCGAACAGATAACCATTGCGTTTTCGACACCTTTGGCTACCGAAGTGAATTTACAAATCTTCGATGTTCGCGGTCAATTAGTACGTTCTTTATTGGACACAGAAATTGAGAAAGGTGAATATCAATACAGCTGGGATGGAAAAGATAGTGGTGGTGCATTAGTTCCCGATGGTGTTTATTATTTGCAATTGACAGATGGTAAGCAGCGAATTGGTCGGAAATTGATTAAGGGGTAGTAGTTATCAGTTTATCAGTTATTAGTGAGTAGAAGTATCGTGTCTAGTCACTAATAACTGATAACTAATCCACTGATTCTTCTTTCTTCGTCAATGTTTTTACGAAAGTATTCATCAATAACAAAATCGCCGTAAACAATCCAATTCGTCCAATCATATCGCCCCAAATCGTGTAGAAGGTTAGTTTTTGATTGAAATGAACATTATCACGTAGCGCGGTCGCCTGATCATACTCACCTTGCTGCTTGATGTCACCGCGTTGATTAATAAAGGCTGAAACGCCCATATTTGCCGAGCGCACGACTGGACGCCGCGTTTCAATGGCTCGCAGCCGAGCAAACTGCAAGTGTTGCCGATGCCCTGCAGTATTATCCCACCAACCATCGTTGGTCATTACAAAGATCGCCTCCGCACCATTGCGTACAAATCCTGCGGTATATTCTCCATAAATAGACTCGTAACAAATTTCGGGAGCAATCTTTCCAGTCGCACTCGCAAAGACTTCGCGCTCCGCCTGATTTCCTAAACCTTCCAGTGAACCGCCAAGTGTATGTACCAGTGGTTCTAACCAAAAGAAGAATTGCTGATAAGGTAGAAATTCTGCACCAGGTACTAATTTGGATTTGATATAAAAAGGAAACTCCTCGTTCACATTATCAATCTGGATCGCCGAATTATACACTTCGTAATAACTTACATTGCCGTTGCGATCCTTCGATTCACGCGCTGATTCAGGAAGTTGATTTTTTATAGTGCCTTCCAGAAAATCATATGTGGTAATACCCGTTACTAGTTTTAAATTGGGATATGTACTTACAAATTCACGCATACGCCGCGTCAGCGGTTCTTTACCCAATTGGTCTTTTTCAATCGCTCCGACGACTGTTTCTGGAAATACAAGGTACTGCGTTTGCTCGGTTATTTTACTTTCTGCTAGTTCAATTAAACCCGCTAATTGTTGAGATTTTGGCAGTGCAAATTTTTCGTAGTGCGGCTCGTAAGTCGGCTGCGTTGTAACGACTTCTACTAATTCACCTTGTTCTTGATACGTATTGTATTTATATAATGAAATTAAAATTGGAATCGCTAAAACTAAAATAGGAGAGACCCACTTCGTCCACTTAATTTTTTCTTTTTGTAAAAAAGCCAATGCTAACGGCAACAAAATAACGTTCATCCACAGAATCCATAACGTTCCCCCAAACATCCCCGTATAATCGTACCACTGCACCAACTGCGGTAAACTCGCAAAGCTATTTCCTAAATTTAGCCACGTCCATGAAATCTCCCAATTCAAATGAATGTATTCAAACGTAATCCAAAAAGCGATGAAGGCGAGATAAACTGTTTTGGGTAGTACGCGTCGTGTTTGATGAAATAAAATAAATGGAATCGTCATGAAAAAACTATTCAACCAAATCGCAACCAAAGACGCAATAAATGCCGTATTCGCGACCCAATAAGTAGTCAAAATATTCCATACCACGAAGGTGTGATAGCTATATTTAAACACCGCCCATTTGTTGGTACCTGCTCGCATTGCGCTGATTTCCTTTTCTACGATCAGTAGTGGAATAAAGGCAATAAACATGATAAATGGCAGCGGTAGAGTAGGAAAACCTAACCAGAGCAAAACGCCCGATAGGGTCGAAAGTCCCAGCCAACGCCATTTTTTGCTATGTTTTAAAGCAAAACTTTCCGTTCCTAAAACAATAAGTGCCCAAGCTGATAGAAATAACGGCAATGGTCGATAACCCCATAACTCTTCGTCTAGCCAACGACCGACCATCGAGTAACTGAGGGCAGCTACAACTAGGAATAGAAAAATAAGAATAGATATTTTATAAATGGATTTCAAAGTAATCGAAATTAGATGAATTGCAAGATTACTAAAAAAAAAGTGCCGACCAAACTCCTTCGAGTCTAATCGACACACTTCCTCAAAAAAATATATAAATGCAAATTAAAGCCGTGGGTTATAATGATGATTTATGAATGAAGAATAGCGTATTTGTAATTCAACATTTAAATCATCTCAATCAACATCGTCTTCGTTTATTTTCATAGCTACATATCTTGGATAAACGTACTTGACCACTGATTCAACTAATCAACTCAGTTACTAATCAACTACACTTTCGGGCACTAATATATTTTTGCAAAGCGGCGCATGGCGCTTTGCAGCAGAAGTTTTTTATTGAGAATTTGAGTAACACACCAAAGGGCTGTTAGCTACAATTGCTAATCAGTCCGCAGGTTTACTACGTTGTCTGTAATTTTTTTGAAGAAGTATCCTAAACTTAAATAACCAAAGCAGCCTGTTAAGAAGAGTAAAAAAGTACCTAGTTTGAATTTGTCAATAGCTGCTTTTTCTCAATATCAAAAGTGCAACATTTTTTTGTTAGAATCAAAAACAATTTTTGTAATTTGTCTATATAATTTTTAATTAAAAAATTGATAATCAGATGTTTATTTAGTTTTTTATCAATATTTATTTTGTTGTTGCTCTAATTGTTGAACTACATTTAAACAACTTTTTAACCACATTTGCTACCACTTTTACCCTACCTTTACACCATGTACAACCACACCTTAACTCGTTATTTAAAAAAATGTAGCACTGCTGATTTACGTGAATTAGCTAAATGGGTACGCTCGCCAGTTTTTAATCAACGCGAAGATGTGATTCAGCTGTACGATTATTTACATAAAAATCTCCACCGACCAAGTCCACGTTTACTAGACAAAGAAGTTGTTTTTTCATCTGTTTTTGTAAATGAAAAATACGATGGTAAGAAATTACGCTACACGACTTCTTTCCTGTTAAAATGTATCAAACAGTACTTTAGCTATCAACGTTACATAGCGGATAATTTTCGTCAACAACTAGATTTATGTTACGCTTTGCGCGAACGCGGATTAGATAAATATTTTGCGAAAGAATGGAACGAGGTAGAACGAATACAACAAAAAAATCCACTGCGGAACGCACATTTCCATTATCAAAATTATCAACTACAAGAAGAGCAATACCACCAAATAACGCAACAACGGCGAAGTAAAGCCATGGACTTCGCGCCTTTGACCAATGAATTAACGACCTTTTTTATTGCCGATTTATTGCGTCAAAGTTGTAATATTCTCACCCATAATATTCAAACTCAGCAAGCGGTTAGTATTCAATTATTAGCAGAAGTATTGCAGCACGTGGAGCAACATGATTATTCCAATGCGCCCGCCGTTTTAATTTATTACCACAGTTACAGTGCATTAAAAAACTTGGATGAAGAACACCATTTTGAACAGTTGAAAAAGTACATTCACGATTATCAAAATGCCTTTCCCGCTGCGGAAATGAAATATATCTATTTACTAGCCATTAATTATTGCATCAAACGCGTGAACAATGGTGTGCGGCGATATTTAGAAGAAGGTTTGAATTTGTATCAGGCAGGATTACAATCAAAGATTTTATTAGAAAATGGCGTATTAGCTAATTTCACTTATCACAATGTTTTACGGCTCGGCTTAGCATTAAAACGCTATGCTTGGTGTAATGAATTTTTACATCACTATCAACAATTTCTCGCGGCAGCAGATCGCGATAATACCTTTCGTTACAACTTAGCTTTTCTTTACTTCGAACAAACCGAATATGAAAATGCGATGCACGAATTGCGGCGCGTCGAGTTTAAAAATGTCTTTAATAATCTGGATGCGCGCCGTTTATTATTGCGTTCTTATTTTGAAATGGGCGAGTATCAAGCGTTAGAATCGCTATTGGATAGTAGTAAAACTTATATCAGTCGGCAACGTGGACTAGGTTACCATAAAAACAACTATTTGAATCTGGTGCGTTTTACTAAAAAGCTACTCAATTTGAATGGAAAAGATAAAAGCGGCAAAGAAAAATTGCGTAAGGAAATCGAAGCAACCCCGCGCGTAGCTGAGCGCAATTGGCTCTTGAGTAAGCTATAAGGTGTCCAATATCCAATATCCCCAATCCAATATCCATTTACGCTGGATACTCCACATAATTTCGTGGCGTTTCATAAAGCCGCACCGCCAAATCATATTTGTCATCCAACTGCTCTCGCAAAATCTGCCAAATTACGTAGCAAATATTCTCAGCCGTCGGATTCAAATCTTTAAATTCTTCTACTTCTTCGTTCAAATTCTTATGGTCAAATCGCTTCTCCACGTGTTCTTTGATCATATCTTTCAATACTTTCAAATCAATCAAGTAACCCGTTACTGGATCAACTTCACCAATAACCTTGACCTCTAGGTCATAATTGTGCCCGTGATACCTCGGATTATTACATAAGCCGAATACTTCGGTATTTTTTTCGTCTGACCAATGGGGATTATGTAAACGGTGAGCAGCGTTGAAATGGGCTTTTCGATAAGCAGCAATGCGCATAGAAAAAATTGTTTGATGGTTTGATTGTCAAATTGTAGAATTGCTTTAGTCGCACATTTTACAATGAAAGTGAAACGGCAATGACGGCGGATAGTTTAACAGAAAACCCGCCCCTTTGTCTGATTTTCGCTACAAATAATTTTTATATTACTTCCTTTTGACGTATCCCCAATTCAAAACCTGCTCGCGCTCCGTCTCCGACGGTGTGTACTTCAAAACTTCCCACTTGTACCCCGTTCGCGCGTCGTCTCCGACAGGGGTGTACTTCAGCTTACCCCAAAACTTGTCACCCAAAACTCAAAACTCACTTTCAAAAATCCAAAACTTAAAACAAAATTCCCTACTTTTGTCACGTTCGGTGTTTAAAAGAAACGCCGATAATGATACAATAAAAGGGAACAGTCGCGTTGTTAATCGACAATCAAGTCAAAACAATCGCTGACTAACCCACATTTTTCAACGTTAGTTTGCGATGATATAATAAATCAAGGTGTGTTAAACACCATCAAACAATTTAACCATCATGCAATCTAATTCTATTCATAAATTTAGGATCGCAGGAATTGACGGGAAGGAAATTGATTTTGCCGCTTTTGCAGGCAAAAAAATTATGGTCGTAAATGTCGCATCGGAATGCGGTTATACACCACAATATCAACAATTACAGGAATTATACGATAATTATCAAGACCGATTAGTCATCGTGGGTTGTCCATGCAACGACTTTGGCGGGCAAGAACCCGGCACCGAGCAGGACATCCAGAATTTTTGTACCATACGTTATGGAGTCACTTTTCCATTGACTCAAAAAGTGTCTATCAAAGGCAATCCACCTTCGGATTTATACCGTTTTTTGACTAATAAATCAGAAAATGGCGTTTCAGATAGCACGGTTAAATGGAATTTTCATAAATATCTGCTCGACGAAAACGGGCAATTACTCCAATCCTTTCCTTCCTCCGTCGCACCGCTCGACGATCCTATTTTGAATAGTATTTAAGACCACTGCGTTGTCAGAAGTCAGACCATTCGTAACCTCATTGTCAGATCGCTTTGCTGTCAGATAGTGTATGTTTCAAGTCTGACAGTTCATAGAACGTTCTGACAGCAAAGCGATCTGATCTCTGACAGTAAAACGGTCTGATTTTTATGCTTTTTGCCGACCTTATCGGACAACATTCGCTGCAATCTTCTATGCGCCAAATGGCGCAGGATGATCGTATTCCACATGCGCAATTGCTGGTGGGCGGAGAAGGTAGTGGTAAATTGGCATTAGCGTTAGCGTTTGCGCAGTACGCATTATGTACCAATCGGACGGACGAAGATAGCTGTGGTAAGTGTTCTAGCTGTGTAAAAGCAAGTAAATTAATTCACCCTGATTTGCATTTTTCTTACCCAGCAGTAGGCACAAATGTGCGTTCGGAACAGTTTCTGCCACAGTGGCGCGAAGCGATGGCGGATAATCCCTATTTGAATGTCAATCAGTGGTTGCAACGTATCGGTGCGGAAAATAAACAAGGGAATATTAATAAAGAAGAATGTGCGAATATTATTCGTAAGTTGAGTTTGAAAACGTTTGAAGGCAACTATAAAATCTTGTTGATGTGGCTGCCTGAATACCTCGGTAAGGAGGGCAATCGATTATTAAAACTCATCGAAGAACCACCTGAGAATACGCTCTTTATCTTGGTCGCAGAAGATCAGGAAAAGATTTTAAATACGATATTGTCGCGTTGTCAATTGACGCGCGTCAAGCCGCTAACCGATGAAGCAATCGAGCAAGCATTGCGCGAACGCGAAGGCATGCGAGTAGAACGGGCAAAAGACATCGTGCAATTAGCAGGCGGGAATTATAACGAAGCCTTGCAGTTAGTCGCCAGTGAAGTGAATGGCAATTCAAAATTATTTCTCTCGTGGCTACGCAAATGCTACGTCGGTAACGGAGTTGAACTGGCAGATTGGACAGAAGCTTTCGCTAAATTAGGACGCGAAAATCAAAAATACTTTTTACAATACGCGCTACATTTTATGCGCGAATATATGGTGCTGAAACTTACGGGACGTGCAAACGTAAAACTGCAACCCCAAGAGTTGACCACCGCCCAAAATTTGACGAAAGTCATTGAATTAAACCAAATTGAACAAATCAGTCAGTTATTAACTGATTGTAGCTATCACGTCGAACGTAACGCCAATCCAAAAATTCTCTTTCTGGATGCGTCGATTCGACTTAATCATATAATGAAAAAGTAGGAAAAAAGTGGGAGGAAAGTAGTTATAAATGTGGTTCAAATGTAGTTTGAAAGTTGTTCTCAGCAACTACATTTGTACAACTTTTAAACAACTTTTAAACGACCTTTACCCTACTTTAAAACATAGTAATACATGGGCTGTGCAGGATGCTCAACGAGCAAAAGCGGCGGTAGCTGCGGCGATGGTTGCCAAAGTAATGGCGGCTGTGGAACGGGCGGTTGTAACCGACTAAATACTTACGATTGGCTTGCCAAACGAGAAATAGTAGATGTAGATCCTTTTGACTTAGTCGAAGTGAGTTTTAAAAACGGATCACGCAAAGCATTCTTTAAAAATCCCGCCTACATTGGCGCAATTACTGGTGATAACGTTGTTGTTGAAACTGGAAATGGTTACGATGTTGGGATGATTTCCTTGTCGGGTGAATTGGTGCGTTTGCAAATGAAAAAGAAGCGCGTCAAAATGAATTCCGTTACCCACAAAATATTACGGATTGCCAACGAACGCGACATGGAAAAACTATCCGAGGCGCGCGAATTGGAAAATTCCACGCGCGTGAGAGCACGGGTAATTGCACGTACGCTGGGTTTGGATATGAAAATCGGCGATGTCGAATATCAAGGCGATAAACGCAAAGCAACTTTCTTCTATACAGCAGATGGACGCGTAGATTTTCGCGAATTGATTCGTCAATTTGCTAAGGAATTTCGCATTAAAATTGAAATGCGTCAAATCGGTGCGCGACAAGAATCAGCGCGGATCGGTGGTATCGGATCGTGTGGACGCGAATTGTGTTGTTCGACTTGGTTGACTGATTTTAAATCCGTTTCTACAGCAGCCGCGCGCTATCAAAATTTGGCGATTAATCAAGCCAAATTATCGGGACAATGCGGTCGTTTGAAATGCTGCTTAAATTTTGAATTGGACACCTACTTGGATGCGTTGGAAGACTTTCCAAAACACGTCGATAAGTTGAGAACCAAGACTGGGTTGGCGGTGTTAATTAAGACAGACATCTTTAAGCGGATCATGTATTATTCGCATGATATCCGTGGTACGCGTAAGATTTATCAGTTGAGCGTAGAACGCGTTAAAGAAATTCAACGCATGAACAAACGCGGGGAATTTCCTGATACGTTAATGGATTTAGAAGCGATGGCAGCAGCGGCAGCAGCTTCCGATGAGTTGCCAGAAGTGGATTACGATTCAGATTTGACTGGCGTAGTAGAATTGCCACCCGAAGAACGCAAAAAACGCCGCAGAGGCGGACGCAATCGCAATCGACGTAATAATCGCGAGAAGGAAACGTCTGGAACGGCAAAAGCGACTAAATCACCCGATAAGAAGCCAAGTAAAAATGGCGAGAACAAGGGCGAAGGTGGCAATAATCGCAACCGCAACAATCGCCGTCGCGGTGGACGTAACCGAAATAATAATAATCGCAACACTAAAAAGGATTAAATTTTGGAGGACAGACACTCTTGTCTGTCAAATCTTTTAGACAGCGACAGACAAGAGTGTCTGTCCTCCATTACAAAACTATAAAACATGAAATACGATGTAACCGTTATCGGTTCGGGACCTGGTGGTTATGTAGCAGCTATTCGCGCAGCGCAGTTAGGTTTAAAAACTGCGATTATTGAACGTTATAATACGCTCGGTGGTACTTGTCTAAACGTGGGTTGTATTCCATCTAAGGCTTTGTTAGACAGTTCGGAGCATTATCACGCAGCGCATAAGAAATTTGCGGAACACGGCATTCAAATCAGTGACTTGGGAGTGGATATGCCGCAGATGATTAAGCGGAAGAACGAGGTAGTAGGGCAAACCACCAAAGGCATTGATTTTTTAATGAAAAAGAACAAAATAACGGTTCATCATGGACACGGTTCTTTTATCAGCAAAAATAAAATTAGCATCAAAAAAGATGATGGTTCGACCGAAGAAATCGAAACGGATAAGACCATTATCGCTACGGGCTCGAAGCCGATTACACCAGCGGCTTTTAACTATGATAAAAAGCGCGTGATTACTTCTACGGAAGCACTAAACATTCAAGAAGTTCCCAAGGGAATGGTGATTATTGGCGGTGGCGTGATTGGTTTGGAATTGGGTTCAGTATATGCTCGTTTGGGTACGAAAGTAGAGGTCGTTGAATTCCAAGATCGCATTATTCCGACAATGGATAAAGATTGTAGCAAAGAGTTGATGCGCGCTTTGAAAAAGATCGGCGTGAAATTCCACTTAAAACATAAAGTAACGACCGTCGATGCCAGCGAAACGGGTGTGAAAGTCGGCGTTGAGAAACGCGACGGCAGCAAGACCTTTGAAATTGATGCAGATTACTGTTTGATTGCGATTGGTCGTCGTCCATACACGGATAATTTAGGTTTGGAAAATGCGGGCGTAAAAAAAGACGAACGTGGTCGCATCGAAGTAGATGCCCATTTACAAACCAATGTAGAAGGCATTTATGCAATTGGCGACGTGATTAAGGGCGCGATGTTAGCGCACAAAGCAGAGGAAGAAGGTGTGTTAGTCGCTGAACAAATGGCAGGTCAGAAGCCACATATTGATTATAATTTGATTCCAGGCGTGGTTTACACTTGGCCCGAAGTTGCAGCAGTTGGTCAAACCGAGGAACAATTAAAAGAAGCGGGTATTCCTTATAAATCAGGAAAATTCCCTTTCAAAGCCCTCGGTCGTGCCCGCGCAAGTATGGACACCGAAGGCATGGTCAAAGTATTGGCACATAAAGATACCGACGAAATCCTCGGCGTCCACATGGTTGGTCCACGTACTGCTGATATGATTGCCGAAGCGGTAACACTGATGGAATTCCGCGCTTCTGCGGAAGATGCGGCGCGTATGTCACACGCACACCCGACTTATACGGAGGCGATGAAGGAAGCGGCTTTGGCGGCTACGGAGGATCGGGCGTTGCATATTTAGAAAGACGATAGACGGACGTTAGGAAAAATGGTGATTTGATCGTTATAAGATCGAATCACCATTTTTAATGAGCTGTAAATTATTTCTTCAAATCATCATAAATTGCCCTTCCCAATTTTGATAAATTTTCAAAAACGCCATCCGTTGCTTTATTGGTAAAAATGGAAATCCCAATATTTGCTTCGGGATAAATCAGTAAAATATTGCGCGTGCCGAGTGCTCCGCCGTCGTGGCGATAGTGAAGGTCATGATCCATATTTTCGATGATCCACCAAAAGTAGCCAATCCAGTAATCGGTGTCGATTTCGTATAATTTTCGATGTGCTTCTTGCGCAATGGCATTTTCTAAATCTATCTGAAATTGAATGTATTTTAGCATATCTGGAACAGTGGATTTTAGTGCGCCTTCTGCGCCCCATAACGTATGCGCCAAGGGCAATTGCGGCACCTGTTCGCCGCTGCCGATGTAGCCATTTGCCAGTCGTTTTTGCTCGGTTTTACTTAATTTGAATTTTGTGTCGGGCATTCCAATTTTACCAATAACCTCCGTTTGTATCAGCTGTTGAAAATCTTTTTCGTACGCCTTTTTTAAAATAAACGCCATCAGATTTGTCCCGAAATTGGAGTAATTGAAAACTGTCCCCGGTAGCGTATCAATGGTGATTTCAGAGAGATGTTTAAAAAACATCGCCTTCGTTTGTCTCTTTTCATTTTTATAATAAACCTGCGCCCGTTCAGATTCGCTCAAGCCATCGGGAATATTTTCAAAACCTTTATTATTAGCTGGCAATCCGCTGGTATGCGTCAATAAATGTTTGATTTGAATTGACTCACTTTTGAATTGTAAATTAGAAAAGTCGTACTCCTTTGGTAAATAAATTCTTATATCATCGTCCAATTTTATCTTTCCTTCTAAAACAGCCTGTGCTGCCAGCGTTCCCGTAAAGGTCTTGGTGACGGAAGCGATTTCATAAATGGTTTTGTCGTCGGGGCGATTATCTTTTCCGCGATCCAATTCGCCATAATGTTCCGTAAAGGAAACGTTGTTCATATAAACCCCAATAGATAGTGCATCGATAACTGAATCCGCTAATGATTCGTGCGCATGTTGATCAATAACTTGCCGTACGTGCTGGCTGATAGAATCATTAAAAATGGCGACAGATTTATCGCAGTTGATGGTTATCGCAGTTGAGTTTTGACCTTGACTCGTAGCTGTTAGAAAAATTAAGCATAACAGCAGAATAGAATAGTTTTTCATGATACTGTATTTTGATTTTAAAATTGAATACAGTGACAAATGAAGTTCTTATGCCTGGAAAAGTAGTTTGACTTCACGTAGTCGAACCTTTTTTACTGAAGATTACGCCGATTTTTGCGGTATTGAGAAGGCGTTTGAGCAGTTTGTTTTCTGAAAGCCGTGTAAAAGGAAGATTTAGAATTGAAGCCAACTTCATACATAATTTGCTGGACAGTCATTTTAGTATCCGTATTTTTCAATAAATCCATCGCTTTCTGAATGCGGTATTCATTGACAAATTCAAAGAAACGCTGCTGGAAATGCTGATTGATAATTAATGATAGCGTACGTGGTGGTAAGTTGACTTGATTCGCTAATTTCTCTAAAGTGAGTGAGTCGTCTAAATAAGGTACTTCCTGTTGCATGAAGTCTTGTAAATGCGTTGCCTCTTTTGTCCAATCAGTTGTTTCAGATTGCTTATTTTTCGCTGCGGCAATTGGCATTTGTAATTGCTCTTTGTTGGTAATATTTCTAAATAATTCAGGATGATATAAACTTTGGAAAACAATCCACGTCAAAAATAGTAGGAGAGAAAGAGTGAGTAAAGTGTACAGGATATTTAGCGTAGCAATGTTGTCACCCAAAAAAAGATAGACTTGTTTAATTTGAGAAACGAGGAAAATAATAGTCAATAAAATGGTGAATTGACGCAGCCAACGATAGTTGAAATCGACTTGATTAGAAAAATTGTTTTGCAAAATCTGCTGGTAAATTTTTAACTCACGGAACATCAAAATTAGATAAAACGCGCTGACCAAGACGGCAAAAATAGCATCACATTTCGCTTCCCACGAACTAGAAAAACTTTGCAAAAAGGCAATGCGTTCGGATTCAGCGACCATATAAAAATTAGGCGTAAAAATTAGTATGTCAATCAGGAAAGGCGCGAAATGCCAAAGGTGTTTAGGTTTTAATTTGAAATCGGCGTAAATGGAAGCAATCAAATATAAATAGAGTAGGGGACTGGAAAGAAACATGATTTGATCCCGTAATCTTTCTAAAACGGTCGGTAACTCAATATAATTAATGTAGAAAAATACGCTAATGTGCGTCGCAAAAATGAAGAAGTAGGTGGCTAGCAGTCGATTTGTTAAGCGTTTACCATTTTTTACTGTAATTAAAAATATGACTAAGAGTACGGATAGAAATATCAGGAACAGTGTGATAATAGAAACTATAGCGTAATCATCCATAGGTAATAAATTAAAAGTTATCTTAGCTAAAAATAATGCGATGAAAAAAAGACTACTCCTCTTTCTAATAATCTGTTTCGGCATATTACAGACTATTTCTGTTAACCAAATTTATGCTCAATGCCCGACAGGTTCCTTAACGTTTACTACCCAAGAAGAAATTGATGATTTTTCAACTAATTATCCTGGGTGTACAGAACTTACTACCACATTAACAATTGAAGGGAACGATATTACTAATTTGTCAGGATTAGCTGCGCTCCGAAAAATAGATGACCCTTTGGTTGTTATAGATACAGAAGTTTCAGATTTATCGGGCTTAGATAATGTAACATACATTGAAGAATTTTATTTATTCACTAATCATAGTTTAACTTCCCTGACTGGTTTAGAAGCCGTAGAATCAATGAAATTACTGTGGATTTCTGGGAATTCAGTGCTACAGTCATTTGATAAACTTACTAGTTTAACTTCAGTAACACGTAAATTATCAGTTACAGGGAATTCTGCTCTAGTCAATTTAGCTGGACTAGAACAACTATCATTTGCAGATGATCTGAATATAAGTTCAAATGATAACCTCCTTACTTTACAAGGACTGCATAATATAGTTGACGTCTTAGGGCGAATGACGATTAATGCGAATAACAAGTTGATTGATTTAAGTGGGTTAGAAAAATTAGAACGTGTAGAAGAAATTTTTTTAATAAAGGGAAATGCGAAGCTAACTAGTGTTCAGGGCTTAAATGCTCTAGATTATTGTAGAGATTTGGTGATAGATGCTAATCTTATTTTACCAAATCTCTCTGGATTATCAAATTTGAATAGCATAGATAAGTTTGAAGTAATTGATAATTCTCAATTAATTAATTTGTCAGGCTTGGCAAATAATTTAAATCTGAAAGAAGTACTAATTCAAAATAATAGCTTAACGAGTTTTACTGGTTTTCAAGGTGTTTCCACGATTGAAACATTTAATGTGGTAAATAATTTTGAATTAATCAACTTCATAGGACTGGAAAACTTAACTACCGTCAATGATTTTTTCATTGACAATAACCCTAAATTAGTTAATCTGACTGGTTTAGAGGGCTTGGATAAAGTGGTTGATCACTTTGAAATTATTAATAATTCAAGTTTAGTTAGTCTAAGTGGTTTGGATAATATGACGCAGGTAGGGAATGGCTTAGATACCTATGAACCGCTTTTTAGAATATATAAAAATGATGTTTTGGAAAGCCTTGATGGATTAGGGAAATTATCCTTTGTGGATGGTGCTTTTGAAGTTCTCACTAATAATACGTTGGAAGATTTTATTGGAGCCGATATATTTAGTTTTGCTCGTACATTAATTATCAGCGGTAATCAGAACTTAACATCCTTGGCAGGGCTTTCTAATTTCTCTAATGCGGAAGATTTTCTATCAATAGCCTACAATCCAAAATTAACTTCTCTCGAAGGAATCAGCAACTTTAACTCAATCCCAGAGGAAGGAGTTAGTATATCTTCTAATGCGCTTCTAACTACCTGTGATATCGAAGGGTTTTGTAATCTAATTGAGATGGAACCTGATAAAATTTCTTTTAGTAACAATGCAACAGGTTGTGCCAACGAAACTGAGGTTGTTGCTTCCTGTTCGCCACTAGCGATAGCTTTTTCTGATTTCCAAGGCATCAAAAATAAGGATACTGAAGTTATTTTGAGTTGGCATATGAATAATGATATTCAACAAGGGAATTTTGTTATATGGCGTTCGAACAATAACCAGAAATGGACAACAGTAGCAATGCTCAATGAAGCTATTCAATCTAATGTAAATACTTGTTACTTCACGGACACTCAACCATTTTTAGGCGATAATTACTACTATGTAGAATATATTGACGTAACTGGAGCGTCAAGTACTTCGGCAACCATTAATATTACTGTTCAATCTACGGAAGAAGCATACACAGTATATCCAATGCCTTTTACGGAAGTATTTTCGATTTACAATGATGACAAGTCGGCACTGAAAAGTGTAAGTATTTATAATAATTTAGGACAACTTGTTTATGAGCAGTTTTTTGAACAATCAGATCAAAAAAGTTTACATCAAATCAATTGTCATCATTTAGCATCTGGTCATTATTTAATACGGATTAATAATGGATTATGGTCAGGTAAAATCACCAGATTTTGATCCTGATTAATAGCTTAGCAACGCCGAAATAATTAATTCTTCCCCTAATCAAGTTCAGGGTAGACAGGGGCAAGCTAATTCTAAATCTTAAGTGTTGAATTAATTATTTCGGTAATACTTATATTGTTTTAGCAATAAAATATTCAATCGGTAAATTTTGTCTCGCGCTTTCTGGGTAAACCTCTATTTTTATCCAAAATTACTATGCCATGCCACGTCATTTATATTACTATATCTTGTTATTGTTTACAACTACTTTATCTGCCGCCAATCTCCCTTCTGGCTTCGTTGAAACCCTCATTGCCGATAATCTCGATCCCACTAAAATGGCATTGACCCCCGATGGGCGCATCTTTATTGCCCAGAAAGACGGGCGCGTTTTTGTGGTGGAAAATGATCGGCTACTACCCGATCCGTTTTTGACGATTGAAGTTGATAACAATAATGAACGCGGACTATCAGGCATTATTTGTCATCCTAATTTTGCCAATAATGGCTATTTCTATCTTTTTTATAATGTAGCGGGAGCAGATAAGAATCGCGTTAGTCGCTTTCAAGCATTTGGTAATACAGCCGATCCTGAGGAAGAAGAAATTTTATTAGAAACGGATTGGTTGCTAAGTACCGTTCATAATGGCGGAGCGATGGTGTTTGGTCAAGATGGTAAATTGTACATCAGTACGGGCGATGGTGGTCAAAATCAAGTTGCACAAGATTTTAATAATACGCTGGGAAAGGTATTGCGGATTAATGATGATGGAACCATCCCGACTGATAATCCATTTTATAATGAACTGGAAGGAAAATATCGTGCTATTTGGGCACGTGGTTTTCGTAATCCGTTTACGATGGCGGTGGAACGTGGTACAGGTAAGATATTTTTGAATGATGTAGGAAATGGTTGGTACGAAGAAGTGAATCATGTGCAGAAAGGTAAAAATTATGGTTGGGCTATCACCGAGGGTCCGCTGCAAAGTGGACAAACTGCGCCACCTGATTATCAATCGTTTTTCTACGGTTACAACCACATCGTTGGCGGTTGCGCCATCATTGGCGGGACATTCTATGATGCGCCCATGAGCAACTTTCCAGAAAAATATCGAGGTATGTACTATTTCGGCGATTATTGTGAAAATGAAATTCGCATGGTCGATCCCGTAACGGGCGAATACCAAGGCGTGTTTGCTACGGATGTTAAACGACCATTAGCCATGCTGGTCGCACCTGATGGTTCTTTTTATTATCTCGAACGCGGTGGCGAACGTGATGGTTCGCAAGCAGACAATACCAGTTCGACGACTGCGCGATTGTTCAAGGTAAATTATATCGGTAGCGGTCGTCCGTTTATCTCGATTCAACCTAATACGCAGCTTACGCCCGTAGGTGAATCGGCTAATTTAGAAGTAAAAGTCAGTGGTGATGCTCCTTTTACTTATCAATGGCAACGCACTGGCGTAGATATAGCGGGCGCGACGAATTCTATTTTTACTATAAATGAAGTCACTATCGCCGATAACAACGCCGCTTTTCGCGTCATCGTAACCAATGAGTTAGGTAGTGATACCAGCGAAGTGGTACGTTTACAAATTACTGAAAATCAACGACCAACTGCTGAAATTCAATTCATTGAAAATACCCGAACGACCTACCGTGCGGGCGACCGCCTAGTATTTTCTGCTACTGCTAATGATGCCGAAGATGGAACGATTGACAAATTCAATTATACTTGGCGCATTGATTTTTACCATGATAATCATAATCATCCTGCTTTGAGTCCCGTTAGCAATACCGACCGTATCGAATATATTATTCCGACCACGGGCGAAACCAGTGAAAAAGTCTTCTTTCGCGTCCATTTTTCTGTTACCGATTCCGAAGGATTGACCCGTACCGTCACGCGCGATATTTTACCTGAATTAGTAGATATTACTGTTAATAGTGAACCCAGCGGTATGTTAATTAATGTGGATGGTACGACAACAACGACGCCTTATACTTTTACGAGTGTGGTCGGTTTGCGGCGAGCGATTCAGGCAGTGGCAGTACAATTTACGGACGAAGAAATAATATTTTTTGATAATTGGACTGATGGAGTAGAAGCAGATATTTATACGCTCTTAGCACCCGATCAACCGCTGCAATTAACGGCGCAATTTAGTGCGAATGCGCGTGGCGCAGGCGATGGATTATTAGGACAATATTTTGCGGATTATAATTATGAAAATCCACTTCCATTACGCCCAACGGCGACGCGCGTAGATACGCTAATTGATTTCGATTGGCAAGATGAATCGCCTCTAATCGATATTGGAAAAGATAATTATGCCGTTCGTTGGTCAGGACGAG
>JBGCES010000564.1:0-4387 GCA_045106545.1 Saprospiraceae bacterium | reverse complement strand
CTAACCGTTATAACGGGCATGGCAAACCAAATTAACAGACACCTACAAAGCGAAGAGTTGGGTAAAATTGTGTACGCCACTCAAATGATCAAACGCAACGGTCGGCAACTATTAGATTTGATGAATCAATTGCTGGACGTTGCCAAATTAGAAGAGAATCATCTGACTCCTGAACTGCGAACAGGCGATATTTTTCAGTATTTGGATTTTATCATACAATCATTTATACCACCAGCGGAAAATAAAGCGGTGGAACTCCATTACCAACCTGCGATAAATGAATGTATCGTGAACTACGACCCTAACTTAATCCACCGATTGCTTAGTAATTTGTTGAGTAATGCCATTAAATTTACGGAAGCGGGAGGAAGTGTTGAGGTGTCAGCAGACTGGCAAAATGACTGCTTGTTATTAATAGTTTCGGATACAGGGCAAGGCATGACACCCGAAGTTCAGGAACAAATTTTTCAACGTTTTTATCACGACGAAACAACAGTAAATGCAGAAGGTAGTGGACTAGGATTAGCGATGGTAAAGGAAATTGTGACGGTACTCAAGGGTAAGATTGAGGTAGAGAGTGCGCCTCAACAAGGCTCCACTTTTACCGTTGAAATACCATTGGGGGCTGCGGTAACGGTCGCCACAGAACCCTTAATTAATCAGCCAATTACTACGGTCAAATCATCTGTCGGAGTTAGTCAGGAACAATTGTCTATACTCATTGCAGAGGATAATCAGGACATTGCCCATTACATTCAGACTTGTCTGCCGGCTACTTATCAAACAACTTTTGTAATAGATGGAGAACAAGCCTACGAGCAGGCTTGCGCATCACTTCCCGACTTAATCATCAGCGATATTTTGATGCCGAAGAAAGACGGATTAGAATTATGTAAATCACTAAAGACGGATGAACGAACGGCACACATTCCGATTATTCTATTGACGGCAAAGGTGACTCAAGCGGATCGATTACGTGGTTTACAACTGGGAGCGGATGTTTATTTGACCAAGCCATTTGATCGAGAAGAATTATTATTGCACATAGCGGGATTAATTAACAAGAGAACTCAATTGCAATTACATTTTCAACGCCAGCTAAAACAGCCAGAAGCTGTCATCAATGATCCCTTTTTAGAAAAAGTAAATGAACTGCTCGAAGAAGAATTGACCAACTCCGATTTAAGTGTCCAGCAATTAGCCGACCAGTTATATTTAAGTAGAGTGCAACTACACCGCAAGCTAAAAGCCCTGACCGATTTCTCTGCTACGGCTTACATTCGTCAATTTCGTTTGCAACGCGCCAATTTTTACTTGTTGACTCAGCCAAAGTGGAGTGTTAAAAGAGTCGCTTTGGAAAGTGGTTTTCGGGATAGCAGTTATTTTTCTAAAATGTATTTTAAAATGTATCAACAAACCCCGAGTGATTATCGCAATAACCAGTAGTAGAATTGTCGTGCCTGTTGTATTTATTCCACTAGTACAAATTCAGCTAATCTGTATTACCCAATAAAAGAAGCCGCCAATGTCAGCATTGGCGGCTTTTCTAACGTCTAAAATCTAACGTCTAACTGCTCTTATTTAATCCATCGGAAACGCATAATAATACTCTCCAGGATAATTTTCATAGACCCCTTCTAGCATTACTTTTCCACTCGCTGCACGTAAAATTTCTAGCATGTCTTCTACTGAACCAACGCCTTGATCATCCACTTTAGTAATGATGAAACCAGGATCCATATTGGTGCGTTCGATTTTAGAATCACGATAAATACTAATTACCTTGATACCTTTGGTCGAAAGCCGTTTTTCCTCGCGGGAGGTTAAATCACGAATTTCAAAACCTAGTTCTTGTAGTAAGTCATCATCGGTATGTCCCGTTAGTTCAGTCGTATTACTTTTATTGCGCAAAGTAATATCAGTCGTGTATGTTTTTCCGTCACGAATATAAGAGACCTCGATGGTATTACCTGGACGGTAGCGCCCCACTTGCTCTTGCAACTCGGGAACGGTACTCGTTTTTACGCCATTGATAAAAGTAATCACGTCGCCATCTTCCAGCCCAGCTTCCTGTGCGCCACCACCTTCCGTGATACGCGTGATATAAATGCCTTCCACCGATTTTAAGCCGAGTTGTTTCGCACGACGATTATTGACGGGCTCGATGCCTACGCCTAAAATACCCCGTTGCACTTCGCCAAAATCACGTAAATCGCGCACGACTTTGCGTGCTAAATTAGCTGGAACTGCAAAGGAATATCCTTCGTAACGACCTGAGCGCGTGATGATTGCAGTATTAATGCCGACCAACTCGCCGTTGGTGTTCACTAATGCACCACCGCTATTGCCAGGATTGACTGCCGCGTCCGTTTGAATGAATGATTCAATGGAGTAAGCGTCATCCAAAATATCAATGCTCCGTCCTTTAGCACTTACGATACCCGCCGTTACGGTAGATTCTAAATTAAAAGGATTACCGACTGCTAGTACCCATTCGCCTACCCGCACGGAGTCAGAATTACCAAAAGTCAAATGTGGCAACCCTTGTGCGTCGCGGTCTTCAATTTTTAATAATGCTAAATCTGTCGAAGAGTCATGACCGATGACCTTGGCGGTAAATTCGCGTTTATCATTTAAAGTCACTTCAATTTCGTTGCCTTCTTCGATCACGTGGTTGTTCGTAATCACATAACCGTCGTTCGTGATAATCACCCCTGAACCCGAAGACGCACCAAACGAGCTATTGCCCCACCAATAATCTTTATCACCACTCCCTTGCAGGGCTTTGATATTCACCACGGCGGGCGTCACAGCTTCGGCTGCACCAATAAAATCGGTAGGAGCAGACGATAAAAATGTCCGTTGAGGAAGACCCGAAAATTTATCATTAGTACCATCGGAATAGGTAGTGTATTTAGCGGGAGGTGTTTCGCGCACCACGATACGTGGTTCTTCTACTTGACGATAAATAAACACCGCCAGCAACGCACTGATCAATGAAGTGACAATCGTAATTCCTAAGTTTTTCATAAGTTAAAATCAGTATAGTCAAACGGCACTTTACCTAATAAGTAACAATGAAGACAGATGTTTTTTATTCTTTTAGGAGAATAATTATTTCGGCAATATCATTGATTTGCTGAAATTTAGCTTCAAAGTTACAATTTTTTTAGGCGCAATCGTATTTGAATAATCGTACATTTGGCAGGAGGAAATCGACATATCGGCTACAATTGTAGCTGAATGTCATATAAACGATTGAGGCTATCATCCAGTTGTGTAATTAAAGTCAATTTTTAGAAATTACTAAATGTTTGATTATCAAATACTTGTCAATGGATGAAGTGGCAAATTCTTATTATCAATAAGAAATGTGAACATACGACTTTTAAGGTATATCTAATCAGCGTTTGTACGACCTTCTATCAACTATTTATAAATATAGGAAATTTATATGGAAAATAAAGAAAAAAAGCCACGGCGGCAAATCAAAGACGCCATGCGCGATGAAGTGCTGAATAAACCGTGGGACGGTGAATACATGGGTAATATTTGGGGTTGGAAATTATCGATAATCGGAGGTATTGTCCTTGCACTCATGGTCGCGTGGATTATCTATGCCCACCTTTCTACGGGAACACCTTTTGGAATGGAGGAGATGGAATTGATTGAGCAGCCGCAGCCGCGTTGAAGTTAGCTAAAATAGTATTGCTGCGATTTAATTTTGAATAGAAAATTGTTCAATTGCGATTCGTTTCCCAAATCTTATTTCGATTTGATAAAGCCCAGTGGGCAAGTGGTCAATTTTTAAGATTGCGCCCGTTGTACTTTTTCCTTCGGCTACTTGCTGACCAGTAAGATTCATTATACGATAATCAAAGTCGCTCACTTCTTTTGTAAAAGAATTTATTTTGATAAAATCATGAGCAGGATTAGGGTAAATTGTTATGAATTTTTCATCCATTCGTTCAATCTTGATTGTATTGGAATATCGTACGCTACCATCGGCGTCTGTACTCGCCAAACGGTAAAAGGTAACTGGCTTTAGCGAATAGTGTTTATAGCTATAGGATTGGAAATTCTCATCTTTTCCATTAGCTACCATTTCAGTGATTTGCTGCCAATTTAGCTGGTTATCTTGCAATACTTCTAATGAATATTTCTTCAGGCGATCTGATGAATCATCCTGCCATTGTAGTAAATTATAATCTTCTGTCAAAGAGCCTTTTAAATTGACTTTTGATATCGATAATGCTCCTGCTTCAAGTACGTTTACTTGAACGTGTTGAGAGAATAATTGTACTTGTGGTAAATCCGGGTTTGTAATGCGTGCATAATATGAACCAGCGTCTGAAAAAGAGACATTGTCTAATTGTAATTGATTCCC
>JBGCES010000563.1:0-4063 GCA_045106545.1 Saprospiraceae bacterium | reverse complement strand
CTACGGTAACAGAGGATGGTGTACGGGTTAATCGTTTCGTGGAAGGAGAAGCACCTGGTGTGTACTTCGGTTTTGTAGTAGATGGCGTTTACGCCGACCAAGCTGCTATTGATAGCGATCCTAACTTATCTAACGATGCTGCTCGTAAATCTATCGTTCAACCGGGTGATTTCATTCGCCGTGACTTGAACGGTGATGGTATGATTACAGGTGATGACCAACAAATTTTGGGTGACCCAACTCCTGATTTTATCTACGGTTTGAATTTTAGTGGTGCTTACAAAGGTTTAGACTTCGGTTTATTCTTCCAAGGCACACAGGGTAACGAAATTTACAACGTAGCACGTTACTACAATATCTTCTGGGCGGATGATAACAAATTATCTGAAATCAAAGACGCTTGGACGCCAGGTAACACCAACACTAATATTCCACGGACAACTACTGCTGATGCTGCACAAAATGGTGCGCCCTCTTCTTTCTTCGTAGAAGATGGTTCTTACTTCCGCTTACGTACGGTGGATATAGGTTACACGGTTGATATGGGAGGTGCGAATTGGATGTCTGACTTACGTATTTTCGTAACAGCGCAAAACTTATTCACTTTGACGAGCTACACGGGTTACAATCCTGATATCTCTTCTACTAACGGCGGTCGTGCTGCTGCCTCTGCATTCTTCGGTGTTCCTTCCAATGTGAATCCGTTGACTGGTCGTGGTCTTGATTTGCGTGCTTACCCAAATACTAGAAGTGTTGTATTCGGTGTGCAAGCTGGATTTTAAATTTTTAAAAGAGGTCTGACAGTGAAACTATCTGTTCTTTGTCTTTAAAAAAACATATAAACTTCAAAAACAAATTTTCTATTTTTCAAATGAGAATTCTTTTGAATGAATAGTTTTTATTCAAAAAATTATCAATTGAAAAATTCTAAAAGAATTTTTTTTTTGATCAATAAATAATCATGAATAAATTTTCAAAATTAACCATGTTGCTACTAATGGCGAGTTTTCTGCTCCCCATCAGTTGCTCCGATGACTTACTCAATCAAGTCAATACAAATACTGTTTCTACGGGAACGTTTTGGGGAAACCAAGATGACGTCGCCTTAGCGATTAATGGCATGTATCACCCTATCACGAATACCTTCTATTGGGGACGGATTATTCATACAGGTGCGATGTTGCGTTCAGATGTATTTAATGTACGTCCGTTCGGTCCAAACACGGCAATGTCAACCCTTCAAGGTGAAGCTGGTGCAGCACGTTGGAGTACTGAAATTTGGCAAGAGCCTTACAAAGCAATTTTCCGTGCAAATGCCGTTTTAGAAAATACAAATGCAGAAAATGTAGCGGATACTAAGACGCGTAATGGCTTTCTAGGTCAAGCACATTTTATGCGGGCATTTTCATATTTTTATCAATTGATTAACTATGGAAATATTCCATTGGTAACGAATACTGCCAAAGGTGCAGATGACTTCTTTCCTTCGCAAGCTGCGCCTGAAGCAGTTTGGAATCAGATTGTAGCGGATTTAACGGCAGCTGAGGGTGAATTGCCTGATAGCTGGGACGGACAAGATGTAGGTCGTCCAACAAGTGGCGCAGCTACGGCGCTTAAAGGTAAAGCACTTTTGTATCAAGGCAAATGGTCGGATGCAGCATCATCATTACGTCAGGTAGTAAATAGCGGTCGTTATTCTTTATTGCCAGCGGATCGTTACTTGGAGAATTTCACGGAAAGTAATGAAAATAACGAAGAGTCAGTTTATGAATTACAATACTTAGGGCAAGAGTCTTTTGCTTGGGGTGTTGATATTCCTAACGTAGGTACGATGGGGAATTTCCATATTGATTACGCGCCTCCTGGCAAATCTCCCGATCAATCTCACTATGTAAATAGCTGGGTGAAAAATCTATTTGAAGCCAACGGCGAAACGGTTCGTCGTGATGCAACTATCGCTTATGATTACGAAGGTTCTACTGGTTACGGTGGCGTTCCATTTGCGGAAGATTTTGCTGGAGAAATTGATTTAGCAGCTTCTGAAAACATGGAAGCTATCTTTTCTCGTAAGTACGCAGGTATGGATATTGGAACACGTGATGAAGTTGATTTCTTAGGTACAAATGTCGGTACGAACTGGCGGATTATTCGTTATGCTGATGTATTATTGATGTTGGCAGAAGCGGAAAACGAGCAAGGAAATACCGAAGCTGCCAGAGAATTAGTTAATCAAGTACGTGAACGTGCAGGAGTTGCAGCGTTAGATGCTGGAGCAGATATGCGTCAAGCAATCATTGACGAGCGCGTATTAGAACTATCAGGTGAAGGTCACCGTTTCTATGACCTAGTTCGTTGGGGCTTAGCCGATGACTATATCAGTAACAGTTCACTTCATGGTGAAAACCCAAAATCATTGAGTGGTGGTACGTTCCAAACGGGCAAACACGAGTTGATTTGGATTCCTGTATCTGAGACTTCTGCGAATAAGAATTTGACGCAGAATCCTGGGTATTAATATTTGAAAAACACATAGACACATAGCTTAGATTTGTTCGAAGATAGTGTGAAATTGTTTGAAAGTTGTTCGACATAGTTTGCATACGCAATTATCAAACAACTATCGAACAATTTCACACCACATTCAAACTTTTTGAACTAGAAAAATTTATTTACGAACAAGCCTAAGTTATGTTCCTATGTGTTTAATTTTTCGAAGTAACTCTTCACGTTTTGTTTTTTCAGCAAAGCTGTTTTCATGTCTGTAAGACGCGCCACGCCATTACACATTATACATTATTCATTATCCATTATTTTATTACTTGTTGTCGCCTTGACTGCTTGTAATCACTTACCCGATTCCCCCAAACGTTTTCGGTCTCTACCTACTCAACACACAAAAATCACTTTTAAAAATACCATAACTGAAACAGAAGATTTTAATATCCTCAATTTCCATTACATCTACAATGGTGGCGGTGTAGGCGTAGGTGATTTTGATAGAAATGGCTTACCCGATTTAGTTTTTTCTGGAAATCAGGTCGTATCCGAACTGTATTTGAATCAAGGGAATTTACAGTTTAACAATATTTCGGCTGCTGCAAATTTTACACCTTCGGGCTGGACAACGGGCGTTTCTATCGTCGATCTAAATCAAGATGGCTGGGATGATATTTACCTCAGTGTCGGTGGCTTAAATTGTGAAGGAAACTGCAACAATCAGCTTTTTATCCATCAAGGTTTGAATGCAGATAGTATTCCCGTTTTCAAAGAAATGGCAGCAGAATACGGCTTAGATGACGGATTTTACACGCAACAAGCCGCTTTCTTTGATCACGATTTGGACGGTGATTTGGATGTTTATTTACTACACAACGTCATTGACCGCCGCGATAAAAATGCGCCTTCGCAAAAGAAATTTATTAATCAAAAATCTACCGATCAGCTATTAGTTAATAACGGTAGAAATCAATTTAGCGATGCTTCTGAACAGTTTGGAATTACTAAGCGTGGTTATGGATTAGGCATCACCTTAAATGATTTCAACCAAGATGGACATGCGGATATTTATGTAGCCAATGATTTCCTTTCTGACGATTTAATTTATGTCAGTCAATTGGATGAAAATGGGAAAATTGAACAGTACTTAGAACAGAGTAAAACTTATTTGAAGCATCAATCCTACAATAGTATGGGCGTAGATGTGGCGGATTTAAATAACGATGCACTACCCGAAATTTGCGTATTGGATATGCTGCCTGAAACGCACGAGCGACTCAAAAACATGCAGGGATTTATGAATTATGATAAATTCCTCTTAACGCTCCGCAATGATTATGCTCCTCAATTTGTGCGCAATGTTTTGCAAGTAAATAATGGCTTTCTCAACGATGAGCAATTGCCATTTAGCGAAGTCGGTTATCAGGCAGGTATGTACGCAACCGATTGGAGTTGGTCGCCGCTTTTAGCAGATTTTGATAACGACGGCGATCGTGATTTATTCATTACCAATGGATACGGCAAGGACATCACCGATTTAGATTTTATCAATTATAGTGCACAATTG
>JBGCES010000562.1:0-3952 GCA_045106545.1 Saprospiraceae bacterium | reverse complement strand
TGAACTTCCGGAGAATGAAAGGTTCCAAGAGTTGTGGGAAGCTAGTCGGCATCGCTATCCAGTGACGATTACGCGCAATGCGGATTGGCTCAGACGCCGCTATCCATACTTATCACCCCAAAAATATTTTCACTTAACTATCGAGCGGAAAGGAAAATATCAGGCATGGGCAGTTTGTGCCGTACAGCGGCGAAAGTTAACCTGCGTTGATTTGCTTTGGAATGGCGAAGACGCAGATGATATACATACTTTATGCCGAAATATGGAGCGTTTGGCGAAGAAAAAATTATGTAATACTTTGCAAATGTGGCTGAATGGTGACGAGCAATTAAAAGCAGCTTTGTTGGAGCAGTATTGGCAACAAGAACCACACCCGCAACAACTGCAAATGGTTGTTCGTACCTTCGTTGAATACTTGGATCGGGATGATATCAACGAATGTTTTTATTTAACGATGGGTGTCTCCGATTTGATTTAACTCTTTTCATAACTCATTCACTTTGCCAACTCGCATCTTCTATTTAACTCCTGACAATCCTACTCCTAGTTGGGGAATGGCAATGCTATATCACCATGTCAGATTATTAAATAAAAATGGATTTGCTGCTTTTGTACTTCATCAGCAGCGTGGGGTACAGTTGGATTGGTTAGACTTTCGTCCACCTGTCCGTTACCTGAAAGAAATGGCTAAAGATTTCCTTCCGACAGACGTTTTGGTTGTTCCTGAAATATTGGCTGGAGAGACTTTTGTAAAAAAACTGCGACTTAGAAAAATCGTATTTGTCCAAGGCGGATTTTTGATTCATCAAGGACTAAAAAAGGCGAAAGATTATCAAGCCTTAGGTTATGAATCAGCGATGGTTGTGATGCCACATTTGCAACGGATTGTAGAAACGTTTTTTGGTATAAAAGCCGTGGTGGTACCGCCGTTTATTGCCGACTATTTTTTCATTTCTGATAAACAAATTGCCTTAAATCAACGCAGCCCACAGATTGTCTTATTTCCCAAAGCAGGTTATCAAGAAGCAGGTTATTTTGATTATGAAATCATTGAACGATTGGTGCGCAATCAGTTTGAAAAAAGCTATTGGCAAAAACTACTTGGACAGCAACAATGGCAAATTATTAAACTAGAAAACAAGTCTCATCGGGAGGTTGCTGGGATTTTAAAAAAGGCGACTTTTTTCATTAATACCAACTGCTTTGAATCGCTTAATGCAACTGTAGCGGAAGCAATGGCGGCGGGCTGTATTCCTTTGAGTTACGAGGCATACGGCGGGCAAGATTATTTAAAAAATGAAGAAAACGCCTTTGTATTCCCTAATAATTACGTGTATCCTTTAGCCGAAAAGCTATTTGATTTAATTGATAATTTTGCAGATTATCAACCGCAATTAGCTCAAATGCGTAGCCGCGCGCTAACTACCGTTAAACGCTACGCAGAGGTAGAAACAGAAACAGCATTATTAGCATTTTTTCAGTCGTTGCTTCTTAAATAATGAACCAAAAAATATATCAACCGCCGCGAAAATCTACTACATTAGTTGGGCAACGAGTGCTGGTTTTAGCACCTCATCCCGATGATGAGGCATTAGGTTGTGGAGGAAGTTTGGTTCAACATCGAGTAGCGGGAGATGCGGTAAAAATCATTTTTATTACCGATGGCGCAGCGGCAGATCGACAAGGACAATCTAAATCCAATTACATTCAAATGCGAATGGAAGAAGCGCGTGCAGCGGCGCAAATATTGGACGTGGATGATTTAGAATTTTGGCAGTATGCAGATGGGCGTTTAGACAAAGCAAAAGAATTTTATTCACAGCTTAATAAAACGATTCAGAGCTATCAACCGACTTTGATTTATAGTCCACCGTATTTAGATTTTCATCCCGATCACCGAGCGACGGTTAAAGCACTTTGGAAATTTATTCAAACCCATTTTTACCGCTGTATCATTGCATTTTATGAAATCAATACGCCGATTTTAATCAATTCACTGGTCGATATTTCAACCAATTTAAATCAGAAAAAACGGGCTTGTGAAGCACATGTCAGCCAACATCTGAATATTCCTTACACAGATATTGCGTTAGGTTTAAATCGGTTTAGAAGCTTGACGATTAGTGAAAATGCAACTCACGCAGAAGGCTATTTGGTGATTGATAGTAAAACGATATTTGGAAAAAAAGTTGAAACATTATTTCCCATCAGTTTAATTAATACGCAGCAAAACGAGCGTTCAGAAGTACCTTTGGTTTCCATAATTGTCCGCACTAAAGATCGTCCTGAATTGCTGCAAGAAGCGTTAACTAGTTTGGTCAGACAGACTCATTCCCGCATAGAAGTATTGGTCGTAAATGATGGAGGCGTGGCACTTGATGCGGTGTTGGATACTTTTCGTTCAGATTTGGAATTGCGTTATTTTCCATTGACTTCTTCACAAGGTAGATCGGCTGCGGCGAATGTTGGATTGCAAATGGCAAGTGGAAAATATGTCGGTTTTTTGGATGATGATGATTTGCTTTACCCGCATCACATTGAGAAATTAGTTACTGCTTTAGAGTGTTGTTCAGAAAAGTTAGTGTATAGTGATTGCGAAAAAGGAGACTATTTTAAGGTAGCCAACAAATTCTATTTAAGACGAGCAAAATTATTATACAAAGGCGTTGATTTTGATCGAAAACAGTTGGCATTTAATAATTACATACCGATTATGACGGCGCTTTTTCATCGTAGTTTATACCACAATCGGATAACGATGCGAACGGATTTAGACGCGCTGGAAGATTGGGACTTATGGCTACAGTTTAGTAAATGGACGGATTTTAAACGAGTAGCTGGAATCACGGCGGAGTATCGTTTTTTTAAACCAATAGATTACGATTTTCTAAAATCGCGAGAGCAAGTTATAACTAATCATCCTGAGGTTTATACGCTTTCCGAACTGACTGCTTTGTTACAAACGGCACAGCGAGAAAATGATCTGTTACACCATGAAAACCACCAGTTTAAAACAGAATTATTGCAACTACGCAGCGGTTGGCAACTCAAGTGGTGGCGACGAAAAAATAGGATTGTTAACTTGATAAAAAGCAATTTTAGACATTTATTCAAAGCCAGAAACTAAGCAATTTTGCACAACTCGCCACATATCGCTTTAATCTTCGTCCACTACTTTACGCCTAAATTACTGGAAACAGCACTACTTTCTGTGATCGCAGATTTAGAAAACGAGCATTATCAGTACGAAATAATGGTCGTAAATAATGGTGGAGACTTAAATGATTTATCAGACAAAATTGCTTTTCAAAATATAGTGAAATGGATACATCCACTTACTAATACGGGCTACGCTGGTGGTGTTAATTTAGGCATTTCTAAAAGTAATGCGGACTACTTTATTATATCTAATCCTGATGTGTTATTTTGCGCTGGTGCGATTAAAGCACTCGTTGAACCATTAGTGAAAGGGCAAGCGGTGGCGACTGGACCACAATTGTTTTTAGATAAAAAGAAGCAATTTAAACTGCCTCCACTCGAACCGTTTACGGCAACAGCTATTTTGCTGCGACAACTCGCACCTTATTCGCATATATTCGCGAAATATTGGCGCAAACGTTGGCAACGAGACACTTACCAGCATTGGTTAGCGACTAAGCCGATTAATAGTTATCAACTTTCGGGTGCCGTGATGGGAATAGAGCGAGGAGTCTGGGAAGAATTGGATGGTTTTGATGAAAAATATCCACTTTATTTTGAAGAAACAGATTGGCTAATGCGACTCAAAAAATCAAAGCAGGCGGCACTCTTTATTCCGAATGCAGAGGTTATTCATTTTTATAATCAAAGTGCGGCACACGAAAAACGAGCAGCCGAATGGTATCGCGTATCAGAACGTCGTTTTTTTAAAAAACACTTTTCGAGACTTTTTCTTTATCCGCTGCGTTTGCTG
>JBGCES010000561.1:0-3187 GCA_045106545.1 Saprospiraceae bacterium | reverse complement strand
GAAGTAACGCTCGTGGATGGTGGTTCGGTCAATAATGCTGATGATGGACGTTTTGGTGATTATTCGCAAATGTGGGTTAACCCAGCGGGCGATACCTTTTGGTTTACCGCAGAATACGCGGGCGAAGATCAAGTAGAGACGCGGATTGCCGCTTTTCAGTTAGAACAAGTAGCGTTTGATTTGAGTGGGCAAGCTATTTTAAGCCCAATGACTTCTCCCAATTTAGCCGCGAATGAATTAGTCAGCGCGAGATTTACCAATCGCGGTCAGAATACGCTAATGAATTACGAGGTCGGCTTTTTGTTAAATAACGAATTAGTACAAAATGTAACCATTGCTGAACCGCTAGCCGCAGGCGCAGATTTTGATTACCAATTTTCTACTCCAATTAATTTATCAGCAGTCGGTGAGTACGAAATCGCTGCTTACATTCAGCATCCCAAGGACGAAAACGCACTCAATGATACGATAAGGATGACGGTAAAAAAACTCCCTGCCCTAGACGGTGGAATTTCGAGTATGGCAAACGCTGTCAGTTGTAAAGCAGAAGTACCGACTACGGTCACCTTAACCAACTCCGGAGGCGAAACTATCACAAACGCAACCATCGATATTGCGATTAATGGTACAAACGTAGATGGTATCAATTTCACGGGTTCGTTACCATCAAATGAATCAGTTGTACTCAATTATATCGCCACGGAAAACCTCCGCATGGGAGAAAATACCATTGCCTTTGCGCTGCGCAATATCAATAATTCAACGGACGGAATCACCGGTAATAACTTCAGCCGGGCTACTTTTAACTTAGACGCCCTCGGTGAGTTTATAACGCTAGTCTTCAATACGGACGAATATCCGGAAGAAACTACTTGGACGATTATTAATGCGGATACGGATGAAGAAATTCAGGCGGGTGGTTTTGGCGAAAGCCAAGCCGAGAGTCGGATTACGCAGGATGTTTGCTTAGATCTGGGCGGCTGTTACGTGATTATTGTAGAGGATTCGGAAGGCGATGGAATTTGTTGTGATTTTGGTGAAGGTGACTTTACGGTATTGGATGCCACGGGACAGGTTTTATTATTCAACGACGGCGAGTTTGGTAACGATACGGAAGAGGAGTTTTGTCCATCCGAAAATGAATGTAGTCTCAACGTAACTATTACTACCGAGAATACCACTACCAATAACAGCAATGACGGCAGCATTATGATAATGCCGACGGGTGGTATTGCACCTTACGAATACAGTATTGACAACGGGGAAAACTTTCAGGATAGCAACATTTTCGCTAATCTACCCGCTGGTGAATACAGCATTCTAGTCTCCGATGATGATGGCTGTGAGTTGATTCGAACCATCGTGATTCAACTGGCTACGAGCGTTTATTCCATCAACGGACAAGATGTTGAGGTGCGGATCATGCCAAATCCTACGCAAGGCGTTTTCCAGATTGTAATTTCTAATTTGCGTATCAATACGCCCCTACTCGACTTTTCTATTTATGATATCAATGGAAAGTTGATTCAGCAGCGTAAAATTGGTCAATATAATCAAGATTTCGTAGGTACACTTTCGCTCTACGATTATCCCAACGGGAACTACTTTTTGCAGATTCAGCAGGAAGGTGTGAATATTTTGGAGCGGATTGTAAAGGTGGATTAGAAGAAACGCAAAGTCCATTGAGAACACGGAAATTGTTTAGGAAAAGGAAGTTCCGGAAAGGTGCTTCCTTTTCCTGACTTTTAGTCAGACATAGTTGAACAGTCCAAGTAGGATGGTCGTAAATAATAAATCTATTGATTTTTTATGAAAGAAAAGTACGTTGATCTATACACGATGCTTCAAATCACGCTTGTTTTTGCTCCTTCCATTTTTTTAGTAGCTCCCGTTTTTTCTTATAAATACGAATAACTTTCTGTCCTTTCTCCGTACTTAGGAACGACAAAATATCAAAAAAGGCATCTGCCACCCACTTTGGACAACAGACACCTTCCAACTATCATAGCTTTATCGCTAATAATCAACGCTCCGTCACCTCTACTCTATTATCATCTCGAATCCGATCAATCAACAGATGACTCGGATCGATTCCCGCACTCAATGGTTCTTGCTCTAAAATCAGCGTCACCGTATTCGTCTTTTCATTGAACTGATGCAATTGATAATATAACTCTGTTTCGTCCTCATCGTAAACGCCAATGTAGATGTAATCATTCAAATCCAACACTTCTTCTTTTCCCTTTTTATCGGCACGGTATTTTTCTGTTTCTACGGTTAAAGTCAATTCGTATTTTCCATTTGCCAGTTGCTGATACTCTCCTTTTACTGCCTTATTGTTGTACAAAACGATGTCTTTAATCAAGTCATTAACCAAATATTGGAACGTATCAGGTACGACTTGCTCCAACTCGTCGATAAAGACGTTAGTGTTGGTATAAGGCGGTTCTTGATAAGCAGTGCGCTCAATAAATCTGCGCATCACTAGATTCAAACTGTCTTCGCCGATGTATTCGCGGAGGGCATTCATCGCTACACTTCCTTTCGAGTAATGGATGTAATCCTGATTTTCAACTTTCATCAATGGCAGTTCGGCAATCGCTTCACCGCCGCGACTACGGAGGTAGGAATCCATTTCGTATTTCAAGAGTTTGGTCGATAATTTTTTACCGTATTCCTTTTCCAATGCCATCATCGCGGAGTATTGCGCAAAGGTTTCGGAAAGCATGGTCATGCCTTGCATATTCGCGCCAATGACTTGATGCGCCCACCACTGATGCGCCATTTCGTGCGCTACGGTGTGGAATACGCGATCGACATCGTTTTCATCTTTCAAATCAGTAATGAAGCCCATGTTTTCCGAATAGGGCATTGTTCCAGGAAATGCTTGCGCAAATCCTGCGTAACGTGGAAACTCTATAATACGCGCTTGCTGATGCGGATACGGAGAGAAGTTTTCTGAAAAGTAGGACAACGAAGTACGCATTGCTCGCATCATTTTATCGACATTGTGTTCGTGTCCTTTGTGGTAGTAAACTTCTAAATCTACATCCTTCCATTGCTCGCGTTTTACTTCATATTTCGCAGATAAGATGGAGTAAAAATTAAGTACAGGTTTGTCTAATTCATAACGGTAATAATTGCGTCCTGCTTCGTTCCATTCTTTGGTTAAAGTACCCGGTGCAAT
>JBGCES010000560.1:0-6383 GCA_045106545.1 Saprospiraceae bacterium | reverse complement strand
GGAAGTTAGCGAAATCTTGACGGCAATTGGTCTAGAAGTAGAAGGACAAGAAGAAACTGAAAGTGTCAAAGGCGGTTTGGCAGGCGTAGTAGTTGGTCACGTAACGGAATGTGGTAAACACCCAAATGCCGATAAATTATCCGTGACAAGCGTTGATTTAGGCAATGGTGAACCGGTACAAATTGTCTGTGGTGCGCCGAATGTGGCAGCAGGACAAAAAGTTTTGGTGGCAACCGTCGGTACAACTTTATACAATGACAAAGGCGAACCGTGGAAAATCAAAAAAGGTAAAATTCGCGGAGAGACTTCGATGGGCATGATTTGCGCGGAAGACGAATTAGGATTGGGCGTAAGCCACGAGGGAATTATGGTTTTACCAGAAACGGTAGCCACTGGTACATTAGCGAAAGATTATTTCCAAATCAAAACGGATACCGTTTACGAAATTGGCTTAACGCCTAATCGTTCTGATGCGACTAATCACTTGGGTGTAGCGAAAGATTTAGGTGCGTATTTGCAAATTAATCACGCGAATCCGAGCGCGGTAAATATTCCTGATATTGCTGCTTTTAAAGTAGAAAATAACGACTTACCCATTGAGGTGGAAGTATTAAATACCGACGCGTGTCCACGTTATACTGGCATTTCCATTCAAGGCGTTACGATTAAAGAATCGCCTGATTGGTTAAAGAATCGGTTGAATGCCATCGGCGTACGTCCGATTAGTAACATTGTCGATATTACTAATTTCATTTTGCACGAATTGGGACAGCCACTTCATGCATTTGATTTGGATAAAATCAGCGGCGGTAAAGTAATTGTCGATAATCTCGTCGAAGGAACAACTTTCCAATCTCTAGACGAAAAAGAACGTACCTTATCAAATGAAGATTTGATGATTTGTGATGGCGACCGCAATGGAATGTGTATCGCAGGGGTATTTGGTGGTTTGAAATCGGGCGTTACTGATACGACTAAAAATATCTTTTTAGAATCGGCGCACTTTGCAGCGAAGTCACTACGGCGGACGAGTTTTCGTCATGACTTACGGACAGACGCGGCAAAAGTATTCGAAAAAGGAAGTGATCCAAATGTTACTGTTTTTGCATTGAAGCGTGCGGCGTTGTTGATGCAAGAATTAGCAGGTGGAACGATTGCGTCGGAAATTGTGGATGTTTATCCAAATCCGATTCAGCCCGTAGCAATCAAAGTTGGTTTTCAGCGGACGCGGCAATTGATTGGTGCAGATATTACCAATGAAGATATTTTAAATATTCTCGCCGCATTAGAAATGGAAGTGAAGGCACAAGACGAAGCAAGCGTAACGGTTGCTGTGCCAACGAATAAAGCCGATGTGACCCGTGAGGTAGATGTAATTGAAGAAATTCTACGAATTTACGGTTTCAATAAAGTACCTGTTCCTAAGACGATTAGTACTTCTATTACCTTTGGTCAAAAACCCGATCCACAATCTATTCGTAACATTGCAGGTAACTATTTGACGGGTGCGGGCGTACATGAGATGATGGCATTGTCATTAAGCGAGAGTCGTTACTATAAAGAACTATTGCCAGTCGCAGCGGAGGAGTTAGTTTTTATTAATAATACCTCCAACGTGCATTTGGATATCATGCGTCCAACCATGGTGATGAGTGGTTTGGAAGCCATTTTACACAATCAAAATCGCTCGAATGCAGATTTGAGATTGTATGAATTCGGGCGGACGTATCGTAAATCAGATAGTGAATTTGGCTACGCCGAAAATGAACACTTAGCATTATATGTCACTGGACAACAGTCAGCAGAAAGTTGGTTAGTAAAATCAACTGAATCTGACTTCTACGTGTTAAAAGCTTTAGTGAATAATTTACTGACGCGGTTAGGTATTAGCGGTTATCAGGAAACGGCGGTAAGTGAAAACGATACCTTCCAATTCGGAATGCGCTATCATCGTGGTCAGCAAGTTTTAGTGGAATTTGGTAAAGTTTCACCAAAGTTAGCAAAGGATATGGGTATTAAAAATACAGTATTCTACGCTGACTTTCAGTGGGCAAATATCATGAAGGCATTGCGGAATCATAGTATTAAAGTCACTGATTTAGTAAAATATCCGTCGGTACGTCGAGATTTGGCGTTGGTGATTGATAATTCCGTAAAATTTAGTGATATTGTGGCGGTTGCACGTAAAGCGGGTAAAAAATTGTTAAAGAACATCAATTTATTCGACGTGTACGAAAATGCCGAACAACTCGGCGAAAACAAAAAATCTTATGCCGTTAGCTTCGTATTTGAAGATCCAAATAAAACGCTAAAGGATAAAGAGATTGAGAAAATCATGAATAAACTGATCGGCGACTACGAGAACAAACTCGGTGCGTTGATTAGAAGGTAAAAAGAAGACAGAGGACAGACCACTTCGTTGTCAGACCATCTTCGATTGACAGAGTCTGACAGTTTCGCAGAAACGATCTGACAGTAAAACGATCTGTCTTCTGACCTCTCAAAAAAACTTCGTTTTTTGAGTATGGATGTAATGCAGCAGATAGCACGGATTGAAACAAAGATTCAGCAATTGACTGCCAAAGTAGCGCAATTGCAATCCGATAATTACGCCCTACATTTAGAAAATGAGGGATTAAAAACCGCCGCCCAAGCGTCAAATGAACATCTTGACGCGTTGACGGCAAATTTAGATAAAACACGAGGCGCATTGGAAAAAAAGCGGGCGAGTGATCCGGAAAGTGTTCAGCAATTGCGCGAGCAAGTTGCAACATACATTAAGGAATTAGATCAGGTCATAACGATTTTGCAAGAAGCTAAGTAACCTTCAAAAAATGAATTTCGCCGCCCAGAGGGTTGATTTTAAATAGCGGAATTATTTTTTGATCAATACTAAAAAGCAATCATGGCAGCAGCAACGCAAGACACCGTAAATATTACAGTTATCATTGCGGCACGTCCTTATCCGCTCAAAGTGAGCAAACAGGACGAAGCGATGATTCGTAAAATCGTTAAGGAAGTTAATGAAAAAGTAAATAAATTTCAGCTAACTTATACCACCAAGGACAAACAAGATTGTTTGGCAATGGCACTATTATCTTATGCCGTTGATTTGCAAAAAAGCAAAACGCAATCTTCCGATAATTCCCAACTTTCCGCTCAGCTTTCCCACTTGGAAAATTTAATCGATCAAGCTTTAAGTGATGGTTAAATGGTGTGATGGTTCGATTGTAATCACTATCCCCAGATTGACTTTCCTTATGATTGAATTATAATTTTTCTTTCCATTTCCTACCTCGTTTTATATACTTGGAAAATGTAATGGCATAATTGTGTACGCACAATTTAACAATCAAACCATTTAACAATTTTCCTTATTCTTAACTACATAAATTCAAATTATATGGAAATAGGAATTGGACTCATTGTCGGTCTAATCATTGGAGCGATAGCGGGCTATTTTACCGTGCAGGGCGTAATCAAAAAAGCGCAATCTAAGCAACTAGAAGAAGCTAAATCAAAAGCAGAACTAGCCATTGCGGAAGCACAAGTAAAAGCTAAAAAAATGGTTAGTACGGCTGAGAATAAAGCCGACCGATTGCTGAATCAGGCGGAGAGTAAAAACGAAAAAATTAAGCTACGTAAGATTCAGGAAGCAAAAGATAAGTTTTCCAAACTTAAATCAGAGTTTGATGACTACAAATCCAAGCAAAAAGTAGAATTAAAAGAACGGCAAGTGGATTTGAAGGCAATGGAAAAGGACTTGAGTAAGCGGCAGCAAGAAATACAAGACGAGCTAGATGAAATAGAAGCAGAACGTAGTGAGGTAGAATCAGAACGTCAGGAGATTAAATCAACGAAGGAAAGTTTGGTGAAGCAGCAGAAAGTAATTGCTAAGAAAAAAGCAGAACTAGATGCCGCTAATGAAATTCGGATTAAAAAACTGGAAGATATTGCCAAATTAAGCGAAGCGGAAGCGAAAGAGCAATTGCTACAAGCTGTGCGCGATAAGACAGAAAATGAAGCGATGTCTTTGAAGAAAGATATTATCACACAGTCGAAGTTGACGGCTAATAAAGAGGCGAAAAAAATCATTATCCAATCTATTCAACGGATGTGTGCGGAATATACGATTGAAAACACAGTATCAGTTTTCAATTTAGAATCAGATGATTTAAAAGGTCAAATTATTGGTCGGGAAGGTCGAAATATTCGTGCATTAGAAGCAGCTACGGGTGCTGAGATTGTCGTAGATGATACGCCCGAAGCGATTGTCATTTCTAGTTTTGATCCGATTCGTCGCGAAGTTTGTCGTTTGGCATTGAAACGATTAGTAGCTGATGGACGGATTCACCCAGCACGTATTGAAGAAGTAGTAGAAAAAACACGTAAGCAACTGGATGAACAAATTGTCGAAATTGGCGAGCGTACGATTATCGATTTAGATATTCACGGTTTACATCCGTATATGGTTAAGATGGTTGGTCGGATGCGGTTCCGTTCTTCTTATGGACAGAACTTATTGAAACACTCCATCGAAACGGCGAACTTATGTGCTATCATGGCTGCGGAAATTGGCTTGACGCCAAAACAAGCTAAAATGGCGAAACGTGCAGGTTTACTACACGATATTGGTAAGGTCGCGGAAGAAGAGACAGAATTGAGTCACGCGATTTTAGGAATGCAGTTGTGTGAAAAACACAAAGAATCGCCGCTAGTAGCGAATGCAGTCGGTGCACACCACGATGAAGTTGAAATGAATAATATTATTTCACCGATTGTTCAGGCTTGTGATGCAATCTCAGGAGCTCGTCCAGGTGCACGTCGTGAGATTTTAGAAAGTTACTTGAAGCGGATTGGCGAATTGGAAGAGTTAGCAATGGCGCATGAAGGCGTACAGAAAGCCTACGCGATGCAAGCAGGACGCGAGTTACGCGTGATTGTAGAAAGCGAGAAAGTAAATGATGCTACAGCAGATGATTTATCATTTATGATTTCACAGAAGATTCAGGATGAAATGCAATATCCTGGACAAGTAAAAGTAACGGTGATTCGTGAAAAACGAGCAATTTCGTTTGCAAGATAATCGATTTCATCTATTGTAAATAAAACAAAGCGGATACTCACTGACTAGTGAATATCCGCTTTTTTATTTGAGGAGGCTATGCCTAATTTTATCTAAATAGGTAGATTTAAGTAGTGAGTTCCTTGGAATTCGGGAAACTCAAATAAAACTTTGTACCCTTACCTACTTTAGATTTAAACCAAATTTTTCCATCGTATTTATCAACTATATTCTTACAGATAGTCAAGCCGATACCTGTTCCTTCATAATCACTCTGCTTGTCTAATTGGTGGAAAAGATTATATACTTTATTAGCGTAATCTTCTTCCATTCCAATTCCATTATCCTGAATAGTAAAAACAGTTTCCTGGATGCCTACTGTACCCCGAATAGTTACATATGGTTCTACTTCCGTAAATTTTATGGCATTACTAATGAGGTTTTGAAAAAGCTGCGTAATATGCAACGGATTCATTTGCAAGGCAGGTAAATCATCTGGATAATCTACCGTTGCTGCTGTTTTTATGATTTTATCATTCACATTTTCAACTACGCCATCGAGAATATTACTTACGGCAATCAGCTCATCAGTAGGTTTTTGGATCGAAATAGTAGAGTACTCTAATAGATCAGAAAGCAAGCTATCCATTCTGTTGACGCTATTTCTCACAAACGACATATATTCATCGGCTCGCTCGTCAAATTGTTTGCCGTAGCGCATCTGTAATAGATTAACAAAACTACCGATGCTACGCAATGGTTCTTTTAAATCGTGGGCAGCCACATAAGTGAACTGTTGTAAAACTTCATTGGACTCGCGTAATTTGATATTTTGTTTTTGTATTTCGTCATTTTTTAGTTTTAGTTTGAGATTACTTTTTCGCTGCTGACGAGCAGAATAGGCGAAAAATAATACAAGCAGAGAAAATACAACTGAACTACTGATTAGCAATAGCTGGTTTTGTTGTAATTCTAGTTCTCGAATTTCTCGTTCCCCTTTTTCTACATCATATTTAAACTGTAATTCTACAATTTTCTTCGTCTTCGCTTCATTACGAATAGAATCCTGCAATCGATTAGACGTATGTAGGTAATTTACGGCTGCTTCGTATTCTTCGTAAGCATTATAAACTTCGTAAAGTCCATAATTTACCTTTTGAATAAAATCTGCATATTCTCCTTCGGTAGCAACTTCAAGGCTTCGCTGATAAGCCGTTTCTGCTTTTTGCAAATCTTTAGTCTGCCAATTCAGTTGACCAATCTTATATTGCAAATCCACATAACTCCGCATGGATAAATAAGACTCATATTGCAAGCA
>JBGCES010000056.1:0-4389 GCA_045106545.1 Saprospiraceae bacterium | reverse complement strand
CCCATACATGGGCTAGGAAAATCAAAATCTCCCGCTGCCATACAGCGTGCTTCTTCTTTACCAGAACAATCTTCTACACCGTTGGGTAATTCATAGATTACAAAATCTAAATCGTCAGGAACATTAAGTGGTGTTAATGTAAAAGTCAGCGTTCCTGATGTCTTTGCAGTCCAAGTAAACCAAGTTGAGTTTGATTCAGAATTACCAAGAAAACCACCTAAACAGCCCGAATCTCCCGCCTCATCTGGGTCATCTCCTGCGCCAATAACTTGCTGCACGACAAAGGTAGATTTATCACATAATACTGAAGATGTTGCACAGTCCGAACCAGGATTTACTGGAGGATTGTAATTATCTAGGCACAATTCAAAAGTCCCCATACGTCCACCGCGTCCTTGTACGCGAAAATAATAGCGTTGCCCTACTTCTAAGCCCCCTTTATATAGTTCTACAATATTATTATTTCCAATAGCCGACTCACACTGTATTTCATTAAAATTCATACAATTATCAGTGCGATACATTGCCGCTTCAGGACGTTGTAATGTCCCGCCCGCCGCTGATTCCGTTTGACCAACTACAGTCAATGTAACATCGGTAGCAATAGCAATAAAAGAAAACCATACATCATTTTCAATAGAATTGAAACATGCAGGTTCGCCAAGGTTTCCAGCTGTAGCACCTTCATTAGAGAAAGCAGCGACTTCGGAACAGCCACTCACATTAGTAATTTCAATTGCTCCATCACATTCATCATTCGCTGGTTGGGCAAATATTACTCCCGTAGAAAAAAGAAGGCAGAAAAAAAATAGATAGAATTGTTGCATAGTTTTATTTTCGTTCTTGTGAAAAAGAAGTTAGAAATTAAATGTTAGACGTTAGATAGGCAAAGGTCAAATCCAATTTTGTATCGCCTACTAAAAAAACGACTAATTCACTAGCGGGTGGGACGTATAACTTGTTTGGAAAGGTTGGTCACAAATGTACTATGAAAAACTGTTTTCTTTCTAATTTTATTGTCAGTCGATAAATTTGCGGTTGAATGCTAAAAAATGCTAAAGAAATCAGCAATTTTGTTAGATTGAATTTAAAATATATAAATATGAAAGGTCATATACCTAATATACTAACGTTACTAAATCTATTTTGCGGCTGTTGTGCCATATTATGTGTATTGGATCAACAGTACGTTGTGGCATTTTGGTTGTTATTCACCGCAGGTTGGTTTGATTTTTTTGATGGTTTGGTCGCCCGTTGGCTAAATGTACAATCGCCACTAGGCGGAGAATTGGACTCAATGGCAGATATGGTGTCTTTTGGGATAGTGCCAGGGATGATTTTATATGTGCTTTTACGAGCTAGTTTAGGCAGCGATTCGCTGTTTTATTTACCTGCAACGCCCGCATTTTTATTGTCAGCACTAGCTGGATTGCGATTAGCAAAATTTAATTTAGATACCCGTCAGACAGATAGTTTTATTGGTTTACCCACGCCTGCCATGACCATGTATGTAACGGGATTGATGCTCGTTTATCACTTTGATTCACTAGGATTACGCGATTTGGTAACGAATACCTATTTCGTGGGTGCAAATATTCTACTGCTCTCTTACTTATTAGTTGCTGAAATTCCGATGTTTAGTTTTAAAATGAAAAAATTTCAATGGAAGAATAATGAAATTCAATTTATCATTATGGGATTGGTGATTTTGTTAACGGTTTTAGTCCGCGAAGTTGCTTTTTCACTCGTAGTTATTCTTTATGTTTTGTTTTCATTAATTCAATATTTTCGGCAACCAAAAACTGTTTAATCCTCAACTCTTCTAGTTTTATGTAAAGAGTGCCGTCAACCGTCCACCTTCTATCGTCAACCGTATTGTCATGCTAACCACCACCACTTTCAAATCCAAAATCCTCCAAGGAATTTCTAAGCAATTACCGCCCAAACCTATTTATTCGCCCACCGCAAATCATGCCCCTAAGCGAAAAGACATTCTCACTTCCAATGAAAAAAAATTAGCCATTCGCAATGCCCTACGCTATTTTCCAGCCGCGTGGCATGCGGAACTAGCTCCTGAATTTGCACAGGAACTTCGCGATTATGGACGTATTTATATGTATCGATTCAAACCCGATTACAAAATTTACGCACGTTCCATTTCCGAATATCCCGCGCAGTCGCAGCAAGCAGCAGCGATTATGTTGATGATTCAAAATAATCTCGATCCTGCCGTGGCACAACATCCCGAAGAGTTAATTACCTACGGTGGAAACGGTTCTGTTTTTCAAAATTGGGCGCAGTATCTATTGACAATGCAATACCTCGCGACGATGACCAACGAGCAAACCTTGCATATGTATAGCGGTCATCCAATGGGCTTATTTCCTTCCTCAAAAGATGCGCCGCGCGTAGTCGTCACCAATGGAATGATGATTCCTAATTATTCTAAACCAGACGATTGGGAACGCTACAATGCCCTCGGCGTAACGCAGTACGGGCAGATGACCGCAGGTTCGTATATGTACATCGGACCACAAGGAATTGTGCACGGAACGGCGATTACCGTAATGAATGCTTTTCGAAAAAAACTACAACCAGGTGAAACGTCCGCAGGTAAAATTTTCCTTACTGCAGGACTTGGTGGGATGTCAGGCGCACAGCCCAAAGCAGGAAATATTGCAGGCTGTATCACGGTCTGCGCAGAAGTGAATGAAAATGCGGCGCGCAAACGCCATGAACAAGGTTGGGTAGATGTTTTAGTAGATAATTTGCCTGATTTAGTGCAGCGCGTACGTGTAGCGCAAGTAGAAAAAGAAATCGTTTCTATCGCCTATATCGGTAATGTAGTTGAGGTGTGGGAATGCTTTGCAAAAGAAAATATTTATGTGCATTTAGGTTCGGATCAAACTTCTTTGCATAATCCTTGGTCAGGCGGTTATTATCCGGTTGGTTTAACTTACGATGAATCCAATGACTTAATCAAAAACGATCCCGTGCAATTTAAAATTGCTGTACAAAATTCATTGCGTCGCCACGCGGCGGCGGTTAACCTGCATACTGCAAAAGGCACTTATTTCTTTGATTACGGCAATGCGTTTTTGTTGGAAAGTTCGCGCGCAGGCGCAGATGTTTTAGCAGAGGATGGGACTAATTTTAAATATCCATCCTACGTGCAAGACATCTTAGGCCCGATGTGTTTTGACTATGGTTTTGGTCCATTTCGTTGGGTTTGTACATCGTGTAAAGCCTACGATTTGCGTAAAACAGATGCAATTGCCTTGCGCGTCATGCGCGAAATAAAAGCCACTGCCCCCGCCGAGATTCAACAGCAAATGCAAGATAATATCCGTTGGATTGAAACGGCGGAAGAGAACCAATTAGTAGTCGGCTCACAAGCGCGGATTTTGTACGCTGATGCGGAAGGACGGATGAAAATTGCGGCTGCTTTTAACGCTGCGATACGTGCGGGTGAAATTTCTGCTCCGATCGTTCTCGGACGTGATCACCACGACGTCGGCGGAACAGATTCACCCTATCGCGAAACGAGTAATATTTATGATGGTAGCCGTTTTACGGCAGATATGGCAATTCATAGTGTCATTGGCGATAGCTTTCGCGGTGCGACTTGGGTGTCCATTCACAATGGCGGTGGCGTTGGTTGGGGCGAGGTGATGAATGGTGGTTTCGGGATGCTCTTAGATGGTTCGGATGAAGCCGATGTACGTTTGCGGCGCATGCTTTTTTATGATGTCAATAATGGCATTGCACGGCGTAGTTGGGCAAGGAATGAAGAGGCGATCTTTGCGATAAAACGGGAAATGGAGCGGACACCGAATTTGAAAGTGACGCTGGCGAATCGAGTGGAAGATGGACTTTTGGATGAATTATTTCAATAGGACACTAGCAGTTTAGATAGGATTGGAACACTGCCTGCTCCGAAGTATTTCGGAGGATTGAACAGATGAAACGGATTCAAACAGATCTATGTAGTGAGCGACTGACTTTTAAAACAGACAATGACTCAATACAAACTAATCGGCACATTCGAGCAACTCCTTCCACTAATCAACTTACCGTTGAAAGGCGCAATAAAAGACGAGCAACTCGAAGTCATTACCGAGGCGGGTATTTTATTAAAAAATGATAAAATTCACGCGGTAGGCAAGTTTACCGAAATGTATTCGCGGGCGAAAGCATTGAAGGCGGAAATGGTAGAAATAGACGGCGGCGTGGCGTTGCCTGCTTTTGTAGATTGCCATACACATATCTGTTTTGGCGGTAGCCGCGCGAATGATTATGCTTTGCGCAATGCGGGTGCGACTTATTTAGAAATTGCAAAATCTGGTGGTGGCATTTGGGATACGGTCACGAAAACGCGCACAGCAAGTG
>JBGCES010000559.1:0-6564 GCA_045106545.1 Saprospiraceae bacterium | reverse complement strand
GATGCGATGCGGGCGATAAAGCGGGTGATTGAAGAACATCCCGAAGAAGCGCACTGGGGCTATTTGGCGTGGGGAAGTTTGTTGCAGCGACAAGAAAAACTACCACAAGCAGTACGGAAATATAAGCAAGCTATAAAAATTAAACCTGATTTTTTATTGCCTTTAACTAATATGGCGTGGCTGCAACGGCGCATTGGGGAAACGAAGGAAGCGCATCAACATATGCGTCAAGCAACGCAACAAAACTGGGATGATATAGATCGACTTAGAGGAAATGTGTGGTTTTTTCACATGGAAGAAGACTACGCGATGGCAGACAGTATTTTTAGTCGGATCATGGAACTTGCCCCTGATTCTCCTTTTTCTTATATGTCGTGGGCAGATAGTCAATTTAGTCGTGGTAATCAAGAGCGCGCTTTGGAATTATTGAAGCAGAATGAGGCTTTATTTGGAGATACAGCAGATGGACTAGCGATGAAAGCTTTTGCAAAATTTGTCGCGAAAGATACGCTCGGTGCACTCGCCGATATTGAAGCAGCATTTGAATTAGATCCTGCGCATCCAGCAGCTACTTCTAATACGATGCGGGCTTATTATATGAAAGAGGACTACGAACGAATATTTGAAATTGCAGCAATGGCGGATTGGGACAATATGAAGGAGGACGATTTATTTCAACAACAGGATGCGCTGGATATTTGGGCACAAGCCCATATTCAACTCAAGGAATATGAAGCGGCTCGTCAACTCTGTCGGCGCAATATTCTTCGCGGACAGTTTTATGCTGGTTCCTATATCACCTATGCAAAAACGTTTGCGTATGAAAACCAACGGGATAGCTTGTATCACTATATGAGAGCAGGTTTTGAAAAAGGATTTGAGGAGAAATGGCTGGAATTGGACAAACCGCCACTGGATAAATTTGCCAACGATCCACCGTTTCAAAAACTATTGGAAAAATATCGTAGAACGCAGCCCTTGAAAGGATAATGAAGAGTTTGTAAAATGGCTTTCTATTGTCTTTAAAGTGTACAATTTGAATGCTCGATTTGGCTTATTCTAAAAGAGCCATACCCAAGGATGACTTCATTTTTAAAAATAACATTTCTTTCACTGTAATATAATTTAGAAATTGAAAACGCTAATCCGTTTTTGTTGTTGTAAGGCGGCTATGTCGTTGCACCATTTGGCGATTTAGAAGAATTAGGAGAATTGATTTAAGAAAAATGGACATGCAACTGAATGAAAAAAATCCAACTTAATGTCGCTGCCTTAGTAAATAGCGAATCGAGTAAAGGTAACTTTGCTTTAATTTTAGAAGAAGAAAACGGACAGCGGCAACTTCCAATTATCATTGGTGGTTTTGAAGCGCATGCGATTGCCACGGTACTCGAAGAGCTGCAATATAATCGCCCACTGACCCACGATTTGTTTAAAAACACGCTAGATATAGCGGGCGTATCGCTCAAAAAAGTCATTATCTCCGATGTCGTGAACGGTACTTTTCATGCAGCTTTGATCGGTGAGAAAGCAGATGGTTCTCGCATGGAAGTAGATGCACGTTGTTCGGATGCAGTGGCGTTAGCTATCCGTTTTAGTTGCCAAATTTTCACTACTGAAGCCGTGATGGAAGTAGCTGCGATTGCATCAGTTGGCTCTCCTAAATCATTCACCAGCAAACGTAAGCGACTGGTCGATTATACGGTAGATGAACTGGAGCAATTACTACAAAAAGTACTCGAAAAAGAGGATTATGAAAGTGCTTCGCAAATTCGGGACGTGATTAAAAGTAAAGAAGTGGAAGGGGAGTAGGAAGAGTAGAGGAAGGCAGATTTCTATGAAAAAAATTAACTTTGTCATAAAAAATATGCCTTTGACTAATCAACTATTTGCACAACTTTCTACGCGTTTTCAAGCAAATGCTAACCTGGAATACGGTAAAAAACAATCCGCCTATCTCCGTCATAAATTTACCTTCTTTGGCATCCGCCATCCACAAATCAAAGCAATTACAAAAGATTTTATTAAAGAGAATGACTTAGCGCAAATTGCTGATTTACAACCACTTATTAAAAATATATTTCAAGGCGAACAACGCGAATTTCACCATGCTTCGCTCGTCATCACCGAGCATTTTATTAAAAAGCAATCTGCTGATTTTATTGAAATGTTAGAATTTCTAATCGTTACCAACTCGTGGTGGGATACCGTCGATCACGCCGCAAAATTGGTCGGTATGCACTTCCAACGTTATCCTGATTTAATCATTCCAACAACAGAACGCTGGATGGAATCCGAAAATATGTGGCTACAACGCGTCAGTATTATTTTTCAATTGCGCTATAAGGAAGCGACCGATTGGGAATTATTACAACGCTATATTTTAGCGGTCAGTGATTCGGAAGAGTTCTTTTTGCAGAAAGCGGCAGGTTGGGCATTGCGGCAATATTCGCGGACGCGAGCCGATAGAGTAGTGGCGTTTGTACAAAGTTATGAATTGCCGAAATTGACGGCGAAGGAGGCGTTGCGATTGCTAAAGTAGAAAACAGAGGACAGAGGACAGACTGTCTTCGACTGTCAGACCGCTACACTGTCAGAGGTCAGAACGTTCTGCGAACTGTCAGAAGTCAGACGTGCAGCTATCTGACAGTCATCGACGGTCTGACAGTGAAACGTTCTGACCTCTGACAGCGCAGCGGTCTCATCTACTTCTCCACAGAAAAAATCTCCTTCAACTGCTCCACGATGCGACCTCCGCCGGATACGCTGATACTGTTGATTTTGTCGGCAATTTTTTCCACGTATTCCATTTCTTTGAGTTTGAACAACATTTCGTTATTCTCCATCAATTTTGCAGTATTTAACAGGCTACGCGTAGAAGCGGTTTCCTCGCGGCGCATGATCGTATTGGCTTGCGCTTGCTTTTCAGCAACTAAAACCTGATTTACAATCGCCTTGATTTCACCAGGCAAAATCACATCGCGAATACCCGCCGTAAGAATTTCGACACCGAGTTGTTCCGCTTTTTCCGCCACGGCTTGTAAAACGAATTTACCCACCGCTTCTTTAGTAGCCAATAATTCATCTAATGTCAATGTACCGATATATTCGCGCAAAGCGAGTTGCAATTGCAAGTACAATTGGTTTTGGAACAGCTTATTTTCCACCAATGCTCGATCGACATCTACGATGCGGTATTGAGTGAAAAAATTAACGCGCAAAGCGGCTTTATCTTTCGTCAATAATTCCTGACCAGATACCTCCAGTTGCTGCTTGCGCAAATCCGCTTTTTGCACTTCAATCGTATGCGCATTTTTCCAAAAGTAGTGTGTACCTGCCGCCAATCGCTCCGTCAATTGTCCATTCACGAATAGCAAACCGACTTCGGCACTCTCTACTTTAGACACCTGAATGTAAGGGATGAACTCGCGTCGCTTGATCAAGTGACGGCTCAACGTCTCAGGAATCCGCACTTCTGTTACATCCAAAGGCTCGAAGCGGTGTTCTACAATTTCGTTCCAGTACGCATAGCGACCAGGCTGTAATAGCTGACGGAAGTTACCATTTTCGTAGTGCATCATCAATTGATTATCCGCTACTTCGACGACGGTTAATCGCTGACGCAAAACAGGATCTTCGAGCAAAATATTTAGCTCGACGGGTGCAACAAAATCCTTCGCCAGATTGTACTGGATGACTTTGAAATTGCCCAACATCCAATGCGTACCTTCCTGTAGTACGCGCACTAATTTTCCATTCTGGAAAACCATTCCTACGTGATAAGCGTAAATTTTTACTCGTTGAATCATTGTTAATTAGGTTTAAAAATGAAGCACAGACATTCCTGTCTGTGATTAGAAAATAGTTTAGTTATACGCGCTTGTCTGACAACGAAGTGTTCTGACCTCTGACAGCCCAAGCGGTCTGACTTCTATTAAAAAAAGACCCGCTCCCCGTCCCTCCATTCACTTTCTTGCGGAGTAACGATTGAGTTAGGTTAACCACGAACGGATGCGTTGCCGTGAAAAAGAATTTTTACTGAGCCATTAGTCGAACTAAATCAACCAATTAACTCAATAATTAATCAACTTCACCTCTCAACGAATGCGCTCGCCGCGCCGCTAACGGTATCCTCGTTTCTACTAGCAGAACGCGAATTGTGGCTCTTTCAAACACTTAGGCAAATAAATGCCTAGCGTTTTCCATGCCACCGAAGCGACCGAAAACGAGTCAGTGAGGCGATTTTTAAGAGTACCTCTTCTCTCCAATGGAGCAATTTTTCAAATTGCGAAACTTGCGTGACAGGCAAGGTGTTAGGATTTCTCCAAGCGACTATTGTTCTACCAGTTGAACTATCCTGCGGTTAAGCAGGAGGAAGACTCGAACTTCCAACCCATAGTTAAAGTATGGTGAAAAAGTTATCTGGAAAGTCAGCATATGCTACCCAACTCAGGCGCATACTACGGTGCTATACAGAAACACGCGTCAGGGACATTTCGCAAATCAACTTCCTCTTCTTTGAATGACGCGGGGCATCATTCGTATCTTAGATTCACTTTTGTAAAAAATGAAATACATTTTAAATTAGTAACGGCGGCGTTGTCGCCTCGTAAGGGATTTTAAGGGAGCGCCTTTTTAACTTTTACTGATGGAAAAGTTGAAAAGACGCTCCCTTAAAATCCCTTCTCCGAGCAGCCGAAGGCTGCGAGGAAGATTACTATTTATTTTACAGAGCACTTAACTTTTACGCTCTTGGAAAAGTTCCATTGCTGGAAAAAATTACCATTTCGTTTAATGATGATACAAAGGTGGTTAGGTAATACGCAAGGTATTTGCGTAGTAAATGTTAAAAAAAAATGATTTTGTTAAAGATTATTTTCATTCAAATGTGCTTACGCACTTTTACATTTTAAATTTTGTGTTTTACATTTTACATTTATTTACCTTTGCGCCATGAAACAACATATCGTCGCACCCTCGTTATTAGCAGCCGATTTTACGCGCTTGCACGAAGCAGTCACTATGGTGAATCAGTCCGAAGCCGAATGGTTACATTTAGATGTGATGGACGGACAATTTGTACCGAATATTTCCTTTGGAATGGACATTATCAAACAAGTCAGCGCGATTTGTGATAAGGTCTGTGATGTACATTTGATGATCGAACGACCTGAACAATACATAGAGCGTTTTCGCGCTGCGGGCGCAGATGTGATTACGGTTCATTACGAAGCTTGTCCGCATTTGCATCGGACGTTACAGCAGATTAAAGAAACAGGCGCGAAAGCAGGTGTGGCTATCAATCCTGGTACGAATGTATCCTTATTGGAAGATGTTTTGGAAGAATTGGATTTGGTCTGTTTGATGTCCGTAAATCCCGGTTTTGGTGGACAAAAATTCATTTACCAAACGCTACCCAAAATCAAACAACTGCGCGAACGCCTGACGATTCGTAATTTGGATCACGTTATGATTGAAATTGATGGCGGCGTCGGTATGCAAAATGCGGAACAAATCTTACAAGCGGGCGCGAATGTACTCGTAGCGGGCAGCAGTGTTTTTAAAGCAGATAATCCGACGGAGGCGATTAAAAATCTAAAAGGCATTAAGTCGGAACGGGCGGCGTGGGTGTAAATGAGATCGCTGTGCTGTCAGAAGTCAGACCACTTTGTTGTCAGACCGTTTCACTGTCAGACTGAAATATAGTAAGGACTTGTCTCATTTCTGACAGTTCGCAGAACGATCTGATAGTGAAACGGTCTGACTTCTGACATCTCTATCCTTTTACAAATACTTCAGTCCATTTTTTTACGTTTCCTTAACGGAAAATCGAAAGGCAGTAAACTGCCCTAATATCATACTGCAGGTTTATTATTTCGGCATTGCTAAGTTGTTGTCGCTCTTTAGAAATAATGTGTTCAGGTTGCATAATTACGCATTACACATTATTCATTACACATTAGTTTATCTCAATGAAACATATTTACTCGCTACTACTTTTTACCTTCCTCACTGCGAATCTCTTCGCCCAAACCACGACCGTTTACGGAACCGTGACGGATGCCGCGAACCAAAAAGGCGTCGAACTCGTTACCGTTTTTGTAAAAGAAACCAACACTGATTCGGAAACCAATCGGCGCGGGCGGTATGAAATAGAAGTACCTGTTAATCAGCGATTTACGATAATATTTACGCGCGTTGGATATAGCGATATTCAACGCAAAATGCAGCCTATCAAGGAAGGCGAACGCTTGCGCGTAGATGTAAAATTGGATAATCTGTCGTCGGATGTAGAAGTCATTGTAGAAGAGAGTAAATTGGAAGAAACGAGCATTATTCGCGAAGACGTAGAAGATTTAAAATACTTACCGACCACGACGGGTAATTTAGAGAGTGTGTTGCCGAGTATCGCACTCGGAACAAGCAGTGGAACGGGCGGTGAATTGAGTTCGCAATACAATGTGCGGGGTGGAAATTACGATGAAAACCTCGTTTATGTCAACGATTTTGAAATTTACCGACCGCAATTAATTCGCGCAGGACAACAAGAGGGTTTGACCTTTC
>JBGCES010000558.1:0-2782 GCA_045106545.1 Saprospiraceae bacterium | reverse complement strand
TCAAGTTAGAGGCAGTGGAATAGGTGTCGTCAAAAGGAAATAATTTATTTTCTGGTTCGCTTGAACCGCAGCTCCAACCAAAGAGCAAAATGAACAGGTATAAAGGGAATAGTTTCACAAGTAAATAATTGGCAAAAGATTAAGGAATAGCGCGATTGATTGTACAGGGAATAAAAAAAGAACTAAAATTTCGATTTATATTATTGATTATTAATGAATTACAAATTTGTATTTAGCCTAATTAAATATCGAAATATATTATACTATTGAAATATAAAAAGCATGCCAGTATTCGGGATGATATAGGTGGGATATGTAAAAGATGAATTATCTAGTTCACAAAATAGTCTTTTCCAAAGAATTTTTGTCCATATTCGTCTAAATATTCTGTTCTTATTCAAGTGTGAATCTTATATTTGTGGGCGTTGGTAAGCATTTTGTATTAAAACAAACAATAGTATTACCATTCATTCAATTACGCTTCGCCGAAATAATTAATTGAACGATTTAGAAATAGGGATTTTTTGTATTGTTTGAAAAATATAGAAAAAATCGTCCCCGAAATTCTTCGGGGCAGGCTAATTCTAAATCTCAATTGTTTAATTAGTTATTTTGGGAATACTTAGATTTTTAATAAAAATAAATAATGAATAAAGACCTAAAAATTATATTTGGAGACCATCATGGTTTAGATCAGAAAAGTGTTTCTTTTTTAGCGAAAGCGTTAGAAAGAGCGAATTTGCCAGGGTTTGATTATATCGAGTTTAAACAATCTTTGCATGCACTACAGGCGATGGATATGCCCGAAGAAACTTGTTTCAAATCAGCTTTTGCCACAGCAGCTACGGTAGGTCTGACAAAGGATAAGTTGTTAAAAACGGCAGATCATTATAAGTCTATCCTCACTCAAGAGAAAGTTCAGTTTGAAGCGGCGATGCGCAAGCAGATCGATCAGCGCGTAAGTGGTAAAATGAGTGAGGTAGAAAAATTGAAGAAACAGGTAGAAGATTATCGTAAGAAAATAACGGAATTGGAGCGGAAAATTGCTCGCTCACAAGATACTATTGATAATGCAGATGCGCATATTCAAGCGGCAAAAGAGCATATTGTTGGTACGAAAGAATCCTTTGAAACGACCCACCAGAGCGTGATGAATCAGATTGAGGTAGATATTGATAACATTCAACGTTACCTCTAAAGACACTCGATTATTTTCGTCTGTGAACTAATAAATCTGTCAATTCTGAATAAAATGGCAGATTTATATGCAATTCTTTGATCCGTAAAATCAAAAAACACTATTTTGGAGAAAATTTTGAAATATGATAAGCGTATTTCAAATGCTCACTACTTAAAAAATAAATAAGAGTCAAGTTTCAACACAAAGAGTTAAGCCCTGTGCTTCCACTCAAAACCCGAAGCTCAGAACTCAAAACTAACTCAGAATACGATGGCAGAATTCAATAGCGCGAATTTCAAACAAAAATCTTTTTGGCAAAAACCCGAAGGCGTGACGGGGATGATTTTTCTAACGGCTTTACTACTTGGAGGTGGTTATTTGCTATTCATGGCAATGCCTACGCTGATTGCTTTAGCTGCAAATACACTTTATCTCGCTGGTATGTTAGCGGTGTTAGCAGCAGTAATTTACATGGTGCTAGATCCTAAAATGCGCGCCCTAGTGGGTTATGGCTACAAAAGCGTGATGCGTTGGATTACGGGTGTTTTTGTAAATATTGACCCAATTGGTATCTTGAAAAGTTATGTTTCTGACTTGGAAGATAACTTGCGTAAAATGTCGAAGCAAATCGGCGAATTACGCGGTCAGATGCGGAAGTTGAAAAATATTATGGATAAAAACTCTAAGGATATTCATAATAATATGCGTTTGGCTTCGGCAGCTCGTGACAAAGGTAATGAGAAGCAAATGGTACTTTCTTCTCGCAAAGCGGCGCGTCTAAAAGAAACTAATGGCAAGTACGATAAATTGCACAAAAAGATGGACGTGATGTATCGTATCTTGACAAAGATGTACGGTAATTCAGAAATCTTATTGGAAGATACCAAAGATCAAGTGGCACTTAAAGAACAAGAGCGTAAAGCGATCCGCGCTTCACATGGAGCAATGAAATCGGCGATGTCGGTTATTAGTGGAGATCCAGATAAGCGCGCGATGTTTGATGCGGCGATGGAATCAGTCGCTGATGACGTAGCGAGTAAAGTAGGAGAGATGGAGCGTTTTATGGAAATGTCTGCCAACTTTATGGATAGCGTTGATTTACAAAACGGTGTATTTGAAGAAGAAGGTTTGAAGATGTTGGAGAAGTGGGAAAATGAAAGTACGCTCATGTTAATGGGGGATTCAGCTACAAATTCTTCTTCGGATTATTTGGATTTGAATCAACCTGTGGCACGTCCTGAGACTAGAAGTAATTCTAAGTCAGGGAATAGTTACGATAATTTGTTTGAGTAGGCTAGTAGCTACTTTGCTTTCTTCCACCAGCTAAAGCAGGTGGTGGGGGATTTTTTACAAGTGTCTTCGACACTTTTCGGCACGTTCCAGTAGTGTCGAAGACACTTTCCACTTCCTGCCACCACACGCTTGAGCGTGTGGCTTTTGAGAAAACAAACACCTCCCCAATGTCTTACGCAAAAATCTACGTTCACGCCGTGTGGACGACCAAGAATCGCTTACCACTGCTATCCAAAGAAACGATGCCACTCCTCAGTAGTCATATCCGTAAAAACGCAAAAGAAAAAGGGTTCATCGTCGATTGCTTCA
>JBGCES010000557.1:0-12718 GCA_045106545.1 Saprospiraceae bacterium | reverse complement strand
TTACATGGATTATACCATGCCACGGGCAGATGATTTTCCAATGTTTGAAGTGGATCGTACGGTAACGCCTTGTCCACATAATCCACTTGGCGTGAAAGGCGCGGGTGAGGCAGGAACAATCGGTTCGACGCCAGCAGTGGTCAACGCCGTGATGGATGCTTTGTCACCTTTTGGTATCAAAGACATTCCGATGCCAATGACACCTGAGCGCGTATGGCAGGCGATGCAGGAGAAGTAGTATTAATGTGTAATGCATAATGAATAATGTGTAATTCCAAACGTGAGCGACTCAATTCATTATGTGTTTGCAGTAAATTAAATTTTAAAAAACTATGAGTGATGATAATATTTAACAGTTACTTTATCACTAAGTATGTCGCTTAATTAATCATTATACATTACTCGTTACACATTAAAAAAATGATTGCAACAGCATTTGATTATAAAAAAGCCAGTTCCGTAGCCGAAGCAATTAGTATGCTACAAAGCGCGGAGGACGGTAAAATTTTAGCAGGTGGACATAGTTTAGTCCCTGCGATGAAACTGCGGCTGAATAGCCCAGATACTTTAATTGATATTTCTAAAATTAGCGGTCTGCGTTACATCAAAGATGAAGGCGACCGCATTACGATTGGCGCTAACGCGACGCACGGCGAAATTGCTAACTCCGACGCGATCCAAAGTGCGATTCCAATGGTGGCGCAAGCAGCAAGCATGATTGGTGATCCGCAAGTACGCAACCGCGGAACGATTGGTGGTAGTTTGGCACATGCCGACCCTGCTGCGGATTGGCCCGCGTTGATGTTAGCTGCCGATGCGACTTTTCATTTGGAAGGACCAAACGGGGAACGCCACGTCAGTGCTAGCGACTTCTTTACGGGTTTCTACGAAACGGCATTAGGCGAAAATGAATTGATTACTTCCATTCATTTACCTAAACCAACGGCGGGGAGTGTTTCGACTTATCAAAAATTTGTGCAACCTGCTTCTCGATTTGCGATTGTGGGCTGTGCGATTCAGTTGACTTTAGATGGAAGTACGATCCAAGATGCGCGAGTAGCGTTTTCAGGTTTATCCGAATATGCTTTTCGAGATGGTGCGAGTGAAGCTGCTTTAAAAGGTTGCCCATTGAATGACGCAACGATCAATAGTGTGATGTCCAATGCGGGTAAAGCCGATTTCGTACTGAGTGATCATTTCGCTTCCGAAGAATATCGTTCGCATTTGGCGCGCGTTTATTTCAAACGGGCGATGCAACATTTAGCCGAGGGCAATACTAAAGATGAATTAACTAAAATTGAAGGGATTGGACCTAAAATCGCCGAGATTCTAAATAATAACGGTATTCATTCTTTCCGACAATTGGCAGCGGCATCAGTCAGTGATGTTAAAGCGGCTTTAGCGAAAGCAGGTAATCGCTACGTGATTCACGATCCAGGTACTTGGGGCAGACAAGCACAAATGGCTGCCGATGGTAAATGGGATGAATTGAAGAAGTGGCAGGATGAATTGGATGGCGGGAAGTAATGGAGGATAGACATTTTTGTCTGTCTAAGTCAACGTAGGTATCGGATTCCTCTAAGGAATCCGATACCTTTTTCTTTTTAATTTTTTATACAGAAAAATATTTGTTTTCTATATAAAAGCGCAACTTAACAGACAGGAATGTCTGTTCTCCAAGATATGCAACACGCTGAATTACAACAACTTAAAGATCAACTACTGGAAAAGGGCTACATTCCTGAACCTGCTATTTTGATGTCGATTTTTCTCGCTAATCGCTTGAATAAACCCATTTTGATCGAGGGGCCAGCGGGTGTAGGAAAGACCGAAATAGCGAAAGTATTAGCAGCTATCAACGAGACAGATTTGATTCGATTGCAGTGTTACGAAGGTTTGGATGCGAGTCATGCGCTCTACGAATGGAACTACCAGCATCAGTTGATTCATTTGAAAATGTTAGAAAATCAGGGGCAGAGTGTGGAGCAAATGGAAGCGTCTATTTTTAATGAAAAATTCCTTTTAAAACGTCCGTTGCTGCAAGCGATTACGCACGATAAAGCACCCGTTTTATTAATTGATGAAATCGACCGCGCCGACGAAGAATTTGAAAGTTTTTTATTGGAAGTCTTATCCGATTGGCAAATTACCATTCCCGAAATTGGTACGGTCAAAGCGACCCACATTCCGCGTGTCATCGTCACGGGCAACCGCACTCGCGAACTCTCCGAAGCCTTGCGCCGTCGCTGTTTGTACCTCTGGATTGACTATCCCGATTACTCGAAAGAGTTACAAATTATCAAAGCCAAAGTACCGACCATAGACGCGCAGCTCGCGCGCGAAATCTGTCTGTTTATGCAAGAAGTGCGGCAAATGCGATTAGAAAAAACGCCCGGTATCGCCGAAACGATGGATTGGGCATTGGCATTAGCGGGATTGCACATTGACCATCTGGATCAGGAAATTGTAGAATCTACGCTGGGCATCATCTTGAAGGATTGGCAGGATGTGCGGCAGACGCAGTTGTCGTTGTCGGAGTTGTTGGCGAAGGTTGGGGTAGAGAATAAGATGAAATAAATTATTATTAATAAGACAATGACGTAAAGTGATTACCTCGATTTCTTACTTACCTTTCAAATAATCTCCCACCTCAACCACCTCAAAATCAGGCGATTCCATCACTAACTGTCGCAATAAATAAGCATGTCCTTGCCCAAAAATCACTAAAATTTTTTCATTACTTCGATCGGTAGTAATGTGATATAAGTGGCTAAAAATCCGAGCGTTACGCGTGTACCAAGCAGTTAGTACATCAGTTCCTGCAAATTCATTGATATCGCCAATTTGTGCACCCGCCACATAAATTGCATGGCTTTTAGCTAAATTTTCGGGTGTATTCATCTCTGCCAATTTTGCACCTAAACTTTTTTTGTCGTTACTTCTATCCTTATCTTCACGAGCTTGTAGTGTTGCAAGTTGTTGTTGCAACCATTCGATTTGCCCATTTTCTTGTGCGTAAGTCATCATCTCTTGAAATGGGAAATTGTGCCGCACATCAATGTTGTGAATTTGTTGGTGTCCAAGTTGCTTCGCTAACCGAAAACCGATTTGTTCTCCTTCCCAACGGGTTAGTTTATAATCACCTTGAAGGTAATTTTGATAATTATTTTGAGTAGTGGTATCGCGAGCGGTAAGAGGCGGAATTTCTAATGCAATCATCGTTGGTTGATAATCCGCTATAGCTCTAGTAATTGCTTCGATTTGCTGTTGATATTCGGGGGTAAGGACGTCTGGCATTTCTGATTTGATAACGTCAGCACCAGGATTATGAAAGTGTGGCGTGCCTAGTATCATTACTTGCGTCCGTCGTACGGTTGAATCTTGCTGGGCATTAGATGTAATACATCCAAGAGAGAAAAAGATAAGAGCAATTAAGATGCGCATAATAGTTGTAGTTTTTTGTGAAAAAGTATCCCTATTTATGTCGTTAATGATTAGGAATAGGTTACAAATATCAACTACTTTTTTACCACAGCTTCAATTTTATTCGGATAATCCGTAATTATCCCATCCACACCCAAATAAATCAATCGCCGCATCCACCATGTACTATTCACCGTCCAAGGCACCACTTTCATACCTTTTTGATGTGCTTTTTTAATCGTTGAAGCAAAAACAGTGGGATAAAAAGGCGCGTAGGTTTCGGGCGTAAAACCCAATTGCTGGACGTGATGATCTACGCCTTTTAAATCATAAGTCAGCACCGCCATGCGAATTTCGGGCGCACGTTGGCGTAGTTCGCGGAGTGGATTTTTATCAAAAGATTGCACTTGACAACGTTTACGTAGATCTAATTCATCTAAGTCTTTTAATAATAAATCAATCATTTCGCTGGGTTCTATTGTCCAGATATTATAACCCGCTGACTCGCTTTTGATTTCAATATTCCAGTCGGGGAGTGGATGATTGTTTTTTATACAAAAATCATCGACGGCGCCTACCATTTCGAGGAAAGTTGGCTTATAGGCTGCTAGCGTTTGCTGTTGTGGATAGGCTGCGTTTTGGCGTAAGCCGCAATCAAACTGGCGGATTTCGTCGGCGGTGAGTTCAAAAAGGTTGTACTTGCTTTTATCGGCGGCTGTAATTGGTTTGCCTTGTGGATCACTACAATAAGCGGGATGGAAATACGGATCGTGACTGACGATAATCTGCCGATCTTTAGAAACTACGATATCAATTTCCAACCAATTTATCCCATGTTCAATTGTTCCCGTCATGGCGGGAATGGTATTTTCTGGAAAGAGTCCGCGCGCACCACGGTGTCCGTGCCATTCAAACTGACGTTGTTTTAAATCAGCAATAGAAGCTAACGGGGGACGGAATAGATGGAGCATGTTAAAATGTAGTTTAAAAGTGGTGTAATGGTAGTTTAAAAGTTGTATGAACACGAGGTTAAATCACTTTTGAACTTAAACCAAGTCTAACGTAGAATCTGATTAATAATCAAATCCGATAACGATCTTACAATGCTACAAAATTTGCTGCAAAAAATAAAGTCGAGTCCAGACCTCACATCTGAACTCGACTTGATTTGTCATTCATTCATTCATTCATTCTACTTACTCCACTCCTCAATTGATTTCTGATTGACTCTTACCATTTCTACATTTCCAACTTGTTCTGCCAATTTCATGGACTGTTTGGCAGCGGTAATTGCTTCTTCTTTGCGATCTAAATCTGCCAAAATCAATGCCTCACGGCGTGAAAAGAAAAAACGTGGCGTTTCACTTTGTGAAGCTTGTTGCGCATATTTTAAGGCTTCTTCTAAATCGCCGCCCGATTCATGGAGAAAAGATGCGGAAAAGAAATAATCAAAAACGGATGGACCAGCCAATATGCGGTCAATATTTTTCTTAACCCGTTCCTTTACTTCTACGCTGATTGGCAACGCGACTTTGGTATTAGCCCAAGCGAAAACTAAATCGGCGGATTCCATTTGTAAGTTTTCAAAACTGATGCTCAAAGTTTCTACTGTTGTAGATGATTGTTGAGTTGGTACACCAATGATCGCGACGGCTTCTTTTTCTACATAACTACTCCAATCGGAAGTTTCATAAGGATAAAAATAAACGGTCCAGTTAGCTGCACTAGGTTGAGTCAAAATAGCATATTCTCCTTTGGCTAGGGCTTTACCGCCAATTTTTAGGTCGTCGCCGATAGTGATTTTGGTTGCTCCGTTTGCGCCTGTACGCCAAATTTCGTTGAACGGAACTAAGCCGTTTGTACCGAAAATGGTTCTGCCTTTGGCACTTGGGCGAGCGTAGGAAACTTCGATTTCGGTCAAACCTACGGTCTGTATTACCTTGCCAGCTGGACTAGCGGCAGGTGTTTTTAATTGCGCGAAAGCGGTATTGATCAAGAATAGTGTTGAAAGAATGATTACTAAAAAAGTACGTTGCATGATGATGTTTTTAGAACGGTTGACGGTAGATGGTTGACGGTTGACGGCAAAGCGTGGCGCGTTCAAGTTTTGTATGAAACAACCTTTGAATAACCTTTTTCCTACCTTAATATTGATTAAAAGATGCTGGAGTTACTTTTTAAAGATTAAGTGAATAGACAGCAATAAATATACTTTGTCAAAAGAGTGATAATTTGACAAGAGTCTGATTTTCAATGTAATACGAAGTCTGTCCTCCGTCAGTCCCGAAATACTTCGGGACGATCTCTTTTCTGTTTTCTCACTTATTTTTGTTGTGAAAAATAGGCACTTGGTGAAGTACCCATCAATTTTTTAAAAGATTTATTGAAGGTGGTTTTGGAATTAAAACCTGCTTCTTGGGCGATACCAAAAAGCGTTAGCTGTTGTGCTTTTTCGGACTGTGCAAGTTGGATAAATTCTTTGATGCGGTAGTAATTGATGTACTCAAAAAAGTTCATGCCGATACGTTCGTTGAGGAGGCGTGCGATATCGGGATTACTGACGCCAAGCATTTCGGCGAGTTCGGATTTGAGTAACTTGCGATTGAGATACGGTTTTTGTTCTTCCATCAATTGATCTAGACGAGTCTTTAGTTGATCTAGATCGTTCAGTTTTAACTTTGATTGGGAATATTTTTTCGGTTCATTCACCAGCGGTGTGATGCGATACAAATCGGGTTCGACCATGCCGTAGTAAGTGATAAACAAAATAATAATCGCTAAACTCAGCCAAACGAATTGCCAAATGGTACGATTAAAAATGGGATAACGAAAGAGTCCCAATATGTACAAGGTCAACCAAAAGGTCAGACAGCCTGCCACAGCAATTAGAAAATTCAGAAAGAACTGACTTTTTACAACGTAACTCAATTCGTCTTGCATTTGCTTCCGAAAGCGTAAAAATAGCCGCAGACTCGCCGCCCAATACGCGATATTGGCGGACAAACCAATGCCGACAAAAATGACGATGTAAATAAATTGCCAACCACTTGCAATCCGTTCCTCCATTTGTGCGTCCGTTGGGACAATGAAAACGAGTGTAACTGCGGAGTTGTAAATTAGAGCTGGAACGTAATGGAGCAAGTCTTTTCTATCAAATGGCTGTGGATACAAAGTAGAGCGGGTAAACAAGTAAATGGTCGCGCCAAATAGCAGCGTAGCAAATTCAGAGAAAGTAATTAGTCGATAATTTTGCCCAAAAGCTTCACTGATATACAACATTCTCCCCGTCAAGCCAATGGCTAAAACGATGACAAAAAATGCTAAATAGCCATTGATTTGCTGGCGATTTTTTGGTGAAAACCAATAAATAAACAACAAAAATAGACTTTGCAAATAGCCAAAATAGACGAGTTGGTTGAGAATGGTTTGCATGAAAAAGTTGAAAAATCGAAAAATAAAAGTTTTTAAAAGACAGGTTGAGCGAGAAAACAACCTGCTCAAAAAATTCTGGAAAAGTATTTTTTTGAGAGGACAGAGGACAGACTGCTTCGCTGACAGAGAACAGACGTGCTACGTTGCAAAAGTCTAGTCTGACAGCCATTGGCGATCTGACAGAGAAACGGTCTGACTTCTGACTTCTTTCCTATTTCAAGACAAACTGATTAACGTGTAGCACGCCTGCATGATTCATCGTGAGATTCTTTTTATAAAATTCATTAAATGACGCTTCGCTTTCCCATTCTGTGATTGAAAACCAATCAGGATTGAAATGGTAACCAAAAGGCGATTCGCCATCCGTTAAGCTAACGACTGTTTTTCCACCTGCACGTTGCGCCGCTTTAGTCCATTGCTGTTTAAATTTCTTGAAATCACCTTTGTCAGATTGCCAATAAAGGGTAACAACATTATACTTTTCGCGGTTGATGGAAAAGGAAAGATCGTTTTTTAACTCGTAATAAGTCAAATTGAAACTAGACCAGATAGTGCGACGTTGTTCGTGAAAATCGGTTAACTCGGTTTCTAAAGCTTTTACTCCAGCATGGCGACTTGCCAAATCTTTCCAATAACCAAATGCTATCACTTCGGGTTGGTAATTACCTTGAGTGTGTGGATTTTTAATACTAAAACCCTTAAGTGATTCATAGCTTCTTGCATTAGCAATGGGAAAGACAGTTGCAAAATATTGCTTCATTTTTTCTTTATTATCGGGTTGATGGCTAAGTAAGATAATATCAAAAACTTGCCCTTTAGTTAAGGAGTAGTTCATGACTTGTTCTTGCGCAAAAAGTTGTGTAATGTTAGTGATAAAAAGAAATATAAAAGCGTACTTTTTCAATAGTTGCATACGGAAATTTGAATGATGAATGAATATTTTCGATGTGACAAATGTAAAGCCGAAGGAGACAAAAACGAAGTAAAATTAAGGCGTACGCGTCCAAATACCGTATGCGTACGCAAAAAGAGAGAGTAGGAGAGGAGAAATAATAAAGATTTGAATTTTCAATTTCGATTGACTTGCTTAAAAACCGTTTACGACAAAGAATAGCGTATTAGTTTTTCATTAAGATATTACTTGTGTCTCGATGTCTTTTTTAATTTTACCCGCTCTATGATAAAAGGAATACTCATTAACTTAACATTGATCTTGGTGGCGACGATCAGTACCCTGGGAATTTCAGAATATTTTCTGCGAACGAATAATTTCTTATTAAACTTGCCCATTTCTCATCATGCTAACGAGCCTGTGATGCAGGAGTATGATGCTGTTTTGGGGTGGAGAAATAAAGCTGGGCATTACAATTATCCGCCTTATTCAACTGATGTAATGGATAATATCCAAGTTGATATTCTAGAAAATGGTTTTAGAAGCACTTCGAAAAAGGATAGTGTCAGAGTAGAAAAAGCGGAGAAAATACTCTTTGTAGGAGGATCATTTGTACAAGGACTTGCGATCAGCGACGAGGAAACGATGGCTTGGAAAATACAGGAATCATTTCCAGCAATGGAGGTGATAAATGGTGGCGTACCTGCTTATGGAACTTATCAATCTTTGCTGTCTTTAGAGCAGTATTTAGTTAAAATGGATAGCGTGAAAACCGTATTCTATGGGCTGTTAGATCATCATACGCATCGAAATGTCGCTACACCTTTTTGGATGGATTTGCTTTCGGGTATGCTACCGCAAAACCATGTAGAGATACCTTACGTTTCTTTAGAAAATGATCAACTGGTTCGGCATCCGCCCCAAGCTTATCGACGTATTTCTCTGGGTTCTACTTTTGCTATCGTTAAATTGATTGAAAGAACCGTTTTTAATCACAAACAGAATATTAAAGAAAAAGACAGAATACTGATGCTGCTTTTGGAAGAAATGGAGCAACTCGTAGAAGCGAATGGTGCTAAATTGGTGGTAATCGGTTTTAATCTTGAGCCTAACCATTTAGCGCTCTTGGAGCAGCATCAATTTACCGTGCTCGATTGTCAGTGGGATCTGACAGATACTTCTTATATTGTGAAGGGCGAAGGTCATCCGAGTGGGAAAATGAATGCGGAGTGGGCAGAGGAAGTGGCGACGTACTTGAATGGAATTTAGAGGCAATTAGAAGTCAGTAATTTGCATTATTTTTTCTTTCTTTTTTTACTTGATTTAGCCTTTGGATTGAATGCAAGACACTTATCAACCCAAAATTCTAAGGCATGGTCTGTTTCATAACCTTCGGATTGGAGATGCACGTAACCCTTCATTTCTCGACCACCTTGTTTGATGATCTCGGCATCTGTTTCTTCGAGAAATTTATCTCTTTCCTGTGGATCGATTCGGCAGAGCAAACCGCCTTGTAATGTGCCTAAACACATTTTATCATCGACCATAAAGGTGATGCCACCCATCATTTTTTTCTCTATCCAAGCGATTTCTCGGATGATTAATATATTCCTGATGCGTTCGATTAATAAATCTGACATGAGTTGTTGGTTAAAAATTAGGACTGTACAAAGTTTTTATTTGACGCTGATTCTCTATGATTTTTTCCGTAGCATTACGGAAAAAATCTGCGTTTATCTGCGTCAAAAACTGTGTCTTTTGCAAAACTTTGTACAAGCCTAGTTAAAAATAAAAGGTGTAACGATAGATTGTTCATCCCGAATTTTCCATTTATGGATAGAAATGTGTGTTTTGATTGTAAAATGGTGTAATTGTAAAATTGTGAGCGCGGCAAACACCATTTAACAATTTCACAATCACACCATTTGCTTTAAAATTATGCTAAAGTAAATTCTCCAAAAATGTTTTTAATAATTTGTGTGAGGTACTTATTTACCCTAAAGCATAAAAGAATTGCTCGGAGACGATTTTTCCATTTTCTACACGGAAAACACCAACTTCTTCATCGACTTTTCTAGCTTGTCCTTTGGCTGTGATATCCATTTTCATGGTAGCAGTAAAGTGGTTGCCTGCAACGATTGGTCCTTCGATTTCCATGCCGTGGAATTCTTCGATCATTTGACCCCATTGTTCTCCTTTCGCTTTGATGGCTTCCATGCCTTCTACTTTTTGTGGTCCTCCTGGCGCACCTTCCATTTCTATACTGACACAGTTATCAGCATATAATTCTGCTTGGGCTTTATCCCATTGACCTTTGCTGCAAAATTCTGCCCATTTGTTAGCGATTTCTTGTGTTGACATAAGTGATAAATTTTAGTTTACAATTAAATAATAACACAAAGATAGGAGCAAGGAATGACAGAATGTGTCAGGGGTAGGATTCCATTTCTTCACAATGCTTAAAATATTTCCCTAAATCAAAATTTCTATCCGCAAAAGTCTCTGCTAAAATTTTGAAATGTAGAATTCTATCCAAGCGAAACGCGCGGTAATCATCCCGCAAGCGACACCAACCAATGACAATCCATTTGTCATTAATACTATAAATTCCCAACGGTTCAATTTTTCTAAAAGTAGGTGTTTTATCCAAGGCTTTATACTGCATTTCCGTGACGCGGAAGTTGGTGATTGCCATTTGAATATGGGAGAGGGAGGTTGATTTTACTTCATTAGTTTGGGGTTTTAGCACCGCCATTTTACTATTCAATAACTCGCCTTGTACTTGTAGAGAACTTTTGAAAACGGACTTGATTTTCTGTAGCGTTTGCTCGAAATGTTGGATCAAGGAATCATCATTGGTTTTGGCAATCAGTTGTTCCGCCGTAATCAAAGCATTGACTTCCATTTCGTTAAACATGATCGGCGCGACCGTATAGCCTTCCATAATCGAGTAGCCACGTCCTTCAATCGTGATAATCGGAACACCTGACGCTTCCAATTTTTTAATATCCCGATAAATCGTTCTCAGACTGACGTCAAATTTTTCCGCCAGTTCCGTTCCTGTGATGATTCTTTTGGACTTTAAAATGGTGAGTATGGATAATAATCTAGAAAGATGATTCATGATTTTTTTGTAAAAATACAAACTGATCATGACGTATGCTGTCAGGGGTGTTTTTTCTTATTCTTTCAAAATTTTAAATGTTTGCGATACGCCATTTACTGTGGCAACCAAAAGGTACAAACCTTTAGGATAGGTTGATAGGTCGATTGTAGTTTGTTGTGACTGTATATTAGAGGAATGAACTGGAGTACCAATAGTTGAAAAAACATTGATTTTATCGAATTTGGTAAACGTAGTTTGCTTGATGTCCAAAACTATGTCCGAAGTAGTAGGATTTGGATAAATGATTGCCGGATTTTCAATATTTAATTCATCCGTATTCGTTACAAAACCACTAGAACATTCATTAGAAAAAGCGGTACTGAGTTCTGTGCTGGTAGTTAATGTGGCATCAGCGTCTTTACAAATACACCTTCCGTCATTAAAATTATAGGTCATATAAGGCGCATCGGTTTCAAATGCTTTGAAGGTACATTGCTCGTAGGTTAATGAATCACTGGTGAGTGCTTGGGCATTATGACTCCAATTGGTAAAAAGGGTATTTCCTCCATTCCAATGATTAAAACCCGCTTGTTGATTGAAGTTACAAGGTTTGAAAAAGAGGAGATACAAAGTACCTGTTCCACCTTGCCCAACGCCACCACCAGCATTTACGGCGATAGTTCCGTCACCACGTAAATCACCGATAAAGGAAAGTGAACGCGAAAAGCGTTCTTCCTCATCCTCATCAAAATCAAAATTAAACCCACCTTCGGTTTCGTCTATTTTGGTGTAGGTTTTTACCGTTTTATCCTGATTGAGATAAAGAATATAACCATCGCCTAAGCCTTGTTGATTTGCTCCAGTGATTAAATCTATGACGCCATCGCCATTGAGATCACCTGCGGCACACATGGCATGACCAAATTGAGCGCCTGAACTTCCATTGGGGTTTTCGTCTGTTACCAAAGTATCATTAAAGCCGTTCAGACCTTCAGCTATTTTTAATTTGGATACTACATTATAATTATTGGGGTTAAGCGAAAGAATCCAAACTGCTCCTTTTCCGCCATCAGACATAAAAGCACCAACCGCCATTTCTAATGTACCATCATTATCTATGTCTCCGAGCATGGCGACCTCTCTTCCACCAAATCGGTCATTATTTTCCAATCCAGTTCCAAATCCACCCGAAGTAGAGCTAATCGTGACGGTGCTATTGGTAATGACTTGGGCGTTATTATCAAAGAACAAAATATTGATAGCCCCACGGTTGGTTCCGCCTGCATCGGAGTTAGGATCGCAGGCAACCAAGTCAATTTTACCATCATTATTTAAATCACCAACGGCAGAAAGTCCCTGGGCAATGATATTGGTATTTATTACGATATTTTTAACTGTTCCATCACTATTCAAATGAATTATGTATGATGCTCTATTGGTTGAAGAGGGGGCAGAAATCGCGACATCTGGAATCGCGTCATTATCATAATCACCAATACCAGCTACACCATAACCAAAGAAATTACCCTCCAATAAGGTCTCATTAAATTCACCGTCTAGCATGGATATTTTTTGATTGGACTGAACCGTACCGTCATTATTCATGAAAACAATATACGCGGCACCAGCATCAGTTTGTCCATCATCGTCGGAACGAGCTCCGATGATAATATCTAAAATCCCATCGCCATTAACATCACCAATTACATCATGATCGCGACTAAAGCGATCTCCTGAATCAAGGTCTGCGAAAAAACCACCAGAACCTTCTTCAATTCTTACAAAGCCATCAGGTCCAAATTGAGTAAGCGTTTGTGCATTGAAAGTGATGGTGATCATTAGCGCAGTAACAATCAATAGTAGGG
>JBGCES010000556.1:0-5757 GCA_045106545.1 Saprospiraceae bacterium | reverse complement strand
CAACTTTATGTCTTTTTAAGAATCACAACTTTCTGTCGCAAGACAATTGAAAAAAAAGTAACCAAAAATTCTAGTATTGTAAACTCGCTCCGCTCAAACAGTACAATACCTGCCACCCGCCGAGTAAGTGCTTAGCCTTTTGGGGTTAATTGTTTGGCACTTGAGAAACTGTTCAATTTTTTCAATCTACTTAAATAATTTCATTTACAATTTCAATTCCTTATTCTATGTTGCGTTTGCCAGCTATTTACGCCTTTTTAACGCTTTTTCTATTCATCAGCTTAACGAGCTGCCAGAAAGAAGAATTATTCGCTCCAGAAGTCCGTCATGACTTTTGGTTGAAAAATGCAGGCTCGGAAATGCCCGTGACGGTATCGGGCAATACCGCTTCTAAGACTTTTCTACTCTTTTTGCATGGTGGACCAAATGGAAGTATGCTGGAAGGAAAGCATTTTAATTCTACTTTCTTTGAACCTTTGGAAGAAAAATATGCCGTGGTGTATTGGGATCAGCGGCATTCGGGCTTGTCGCGCAATAGTAAACGTCCCGAAACGGCTACGATTGAGGAAATGGTGGATGATCTAGAGCAATTGGTACAAATTATTCAATTCCGCTATGGCGAAGACATTGATTTGTATTTGGTGGGCATTAGTTGGGGCGGATATTACGGATTTTCATATCTATTAGAAAACGATAATCAATCTAATATTAAAGGATTCATCAATATTGCGGGAATTATTAATGCAAATGAAAATCAGCAACAGATCATTCAATCGATCCAGACCGTTGGGGCAGAGCAATTGGCAGCAGGGAATTCAGTTGAGCAATGGACAGATTTGTTAGCAGATGTGATACAAGAGCAACCAGATTCTTTTGTTTCTGATGATAATCGGCGCATTCAGACTTATACCAGTAGAGCAGAGCAATTACTTGCACGAGCTGGGGTCACGACAAATACACCATCAGATAGCTGGTACGATGCTATTTTTAACGACAGTTATCATCCATTCACGGTACTTTCAAACAAAGAGTTGAATCCAGTTATCAATGCTCAATTGTATCAACAGCCGCTGAATGAACGACTCAAGGAAATTGAAATTCCTACTAAATTGATTTATGGAAAATATGATGTGCGGACGCCTTTAGAGGCGAATGCATTACCTGTTTTAGAGCAGATTAGTACGCCGGAATTTCAGAAATCGCTGACTACACTGGACAAGTCAGGTCACTTTATCTTACAGAGTGAGCCCCAACTAGCAGCGCAGGCAATTGTAGAATTTGTAGAAGCAATGCGTTAGGAAACTTTATCTATGGCTTCACATTTCTGGTAAGTAAAACAAACTCGACGCGACGATTGCGATCCGATGCTAAAACACTCCCTTTTTCTAAGGGTTTTAAGGCACCTTGAGCAACGATGGCTAACCTTTGCTCTGCTATCCCTTTTTTAACGAAATAGGAGCGCATTTGCTTGGCACGGCGGTAACTCACGTCTAAGTTGTCCCCTACTCGCGGTGGAACAGCATCCGTATGACCAATAATCTGTAATTCCAATTCGAGATGGGAATCAAGGACGGCGATTAAATAATCTAGTTTTTCAAGATCCTTTTCAGAAGGCTGCGTCTGTCCACTATTAAAGTAAATAGTTTCTTTGAGCCAAGTACGAGTTTGAGTGCTATCGTAGTTGGCTACTATGCCGTACGGTTTGGCTGCGTAGTAGTTTTCTTCGACTACCCGTTGCAAATCAGTAAGTTCTGCATTTTTTCCTTCGATGAGCTGCTGTAATTCTGCATTGCTACTACGCATTTCTTGCCGAAGAATTTTCAGTTCTGCTTGAATTTGGCGGTAGTTATTATCAAACTGGCTTTGTTGGTTTTTCTCACGAACGTTAGCCAATTCTAGTTGATAATTCAAATAGGAAATGGTAGAATCAGAAGTATCTTTTTCAGTAAGTAATTCGACAAATTTTTTATTGCTTACACATGAAGAACTACCTATCAGAAATAGGAATAAAAAAAATATAAAGTATCGCTGCATAGTGTCTGTTTTTTTTAAATCAGCGCAATGTACAGCGAGCAAGGCTTTTTTACCAAAAAACAAGCCTTTTTCAAGAATTATTTGTAAAAATATTGTTGCTAAAAATCTAAACGTGGACGATCAAAATTAACCCGCAGTCCACCACCGAAGTAATTTGTTCTTAGATCCATTGCATCTAGAGGAGTGTCCTCGTTTCGGTAGAAATAGTGTAGATCAATAAACATATTGTGAAAAAATTGATAGCTTAACTCTAGACCAATAATATTAACTTCTGTAGCTATGCCTTGTCCTGTTTCATTACCGAAATCCATCTCGCGAGTAGTGTGTGGAATAAGTATATTACTACCAAAGTTCTTACCTGCTGGATCTTGTCCATAATCAATGTTTATCCAACGAGTGTTGAAAAACAAGTTTTTGGTAGGCTGATAACGCAATATGAGGAGGTTTTCTTTAAAATTTGCGCCAACTGGGTGTGCAAGTGGTTGCTGTAAGTGTGCATAAGCTGAGGAAGAATCTCGGTGGGTATAAGTGTAAGGACGAGCAGCGTTACGCTCGTATTGTACATCGAAATGGTCTATTCCAAAAGCATCAATATACTTGGCTCCAGCTTGGATAGCATATTTATTTCCCCACCAACCTCGTTGTTCAACAAACAGTTCATCAAACTTGAACTCGTCGAGCATCAACTGGCCATAGATTTGAAAGCGGTTGAATAAATTCCATTTTGCATCAAAACCCAATAGCGCATTATCAGGACTTCCTACTGCTTGTTCAACAGTACGGTACAAAATTACTGGATTCAAGTAATTAAAGTCAAAAGAATTGCGTGAAAATACTACGGCTTCGTAAAAGCCAACCGTAATGTTCTTAGTGAGGCGATAACCGAAATAATGGGCAGTCATGAATCGTTTAATTAATAATCCATTACCAGACTCTGTACGGGCACTATTTGCAGTTAGTTCGGTATATAAGTTTTGGTAATGAAAACGCCCAATACGCCAGTTTAACTTGAGGTATAGATGATTATTACTAAAATCAGAAAGCAAAAGTGATCGATAGCCATTGCCGATAAAATGCCGACCATAGCCAAATTGAATACCTACGTGTTTGGTTACATTAAAACCGATATATCCTTGCGAATTTAGATAATCGAAGGAACGTGTATTCTCAAACGCGCTACTTTGAAAATTTTTATAAAAACCCTGCCCTGGTAGGCTTTTAGTTTCATCTACGCGCTGATTGATATAATTGGCAAAGCCTTGCTGCGATTCAATAATGCTGGTATAAAAATAAATTCGGTCGTCAATTCCTCCTCGGATGATTAGTCCTCTTTGATTGGCAAATAACGCTCCCCCATCTCCATTTGGCTGCGCAATAGAAAGATTTAAAATCGGATTGACTCGTAAATGAAGAAAGGGCTGGTTAATTTCGAGTAAGTTGGCAGGAGTCTTATAAAAGTACTTTAGTAGCGGTTTTCGCTCCGTATATCGACTGTCTTTTCGGCTACTGATGACTTGAGCTGTAGAAAGCTCGTTTTTACCACCTATAGTTGTCGGATACGTAGAGCTAATCAGCCACTCATTACTATCCTTAAATAAATAATATAAATCATTGCGGTCTAAACTTGTAAGACTAACTTGATTATAAGCAGTATCGACTACTAAAGCATATTTTACTATATCTCCACGGGTAAAGGGTCTTAAACTTGAAAATATCGGCGACTGAATATCTGTTTTGATATCTAATCGATCCAGTACATGATAAGCACGATTATTTAGCGGAACATTTGTACCCTGCCCCCAGAGTGAAAATGATAGTAGTAAACAGTAAATAAACGGGAGATAATACATAAGCTAGTTGAGTAAAATCGGTTACTTATTATTAGAAGGGTTTGAAAGAAAAAATGATTTAAAATGGAGAAGCATTCCCTTTCTTCTTATTTTACAACGTTAAAAGTAACTTTTTGCTGCAAAATTGATAATAAAAGCCATAACTTAAAATGGCAAGCTACACGTTTCACGTGTAACTTGCCATTTCTAACTTTACAATTGAAAATTGTTAAATGCAATAATATACATTATTTAGCCTTACGTGCATAAATCTGTTTAAACATCTCCACTTGCGCTTGATCCTGTACGTGAACTAAATTAGTAAAATAATAATTAAGGGCTTCGTTTAGCATATCGGCTACAGAAGCATCGCTGTGTAAGGAAGCTACTTCCAAGAGTGCTCGATTTTCGGGTGTGATTGCTGTAGTTAGGGGTACGCGCTTTTCTTTAGGTGGAGCTGGCGGCGGCGGTGCTGTAGATTGTAAAGGCTGAGATTGAATAATTTTTTGTTGTGGAAAAGCAGGTGTTTGAGCAACAGGCGGGTTAATAGCGTTGCGTTGTACACGTGCCGTAGGAACACTAGTGGATAGAGGCTGTGCAACTGGTTCTGGAGCTGGTGTCTTTTCTTTTCCTTGTATCTCGGCTAGCTTCTGTTCAATTTCTGCTTGCGATTCAGTATTGATCGGTGGTCGTGGGTTTTTATTTAAGACAAACTCGGCGGTTTTCGATCTACGCGTATTTCTTTTAGCCATGATATATAGGTTTAATTGTTTAATCGTTGAGCTTATCCACTAATAAGCATTTATGTAAAACGGTTAGGGGGATTTTTTTTTGTATTAATCAAAAGAAAGAGTTTACATTACACATTACACATTACACATTACACATTACACATTACACATTACACGTGCATTAATTTTCTGCTATAAATTTTATTAACTCATTCATCCATACAGTGAAATTTAGCTTTGCACGGTTGTTGGTATCTTCGTCATAGATGCTTGTTATCGTATCTACATCTTCAAATAAAGTATAATTTCCTAAACGACTCACCATAAAAGGTAATCCGCCATTTTTTAGATGCTTAACCTCACTGATCAGCAGATCATTCATCTTAGAACGCTGACGATACATATTAATAAAGCCTTGTACAACTAAAGGGCGGCTTGAATCAGCACGTTGTTCTTGTACTTTCAATAGATAGCGTAAATAAGATAACGTAGCATCCAGATTGAAGTTACCTGCACGGAAGGGGATAAATAAAAAATCAGCGTACATTAATCCCTTCGTAATTTCTTGATCTTTAATCGGAGCATCCACGTCAAGTTTCCCTGCAGTATCGATAAAGACAAGATCATACTCTCGATCCAAATCAGCAATTCGTTTTTGCATTTCTCCTACGGTCATCTGAAATACAGGATAAGAAGCTTCTACCCCACCCTCTTCGTCAAATTCACGTGCTTCCGAAATACTACGTTGCTTATCGGTGTCAATCACACATACCTTATAGTTGTATGGTGCTTGTGAAAGTGCATTCGCGCACAAGCAGGTAATGGTGGACTTCCCTACTCCACCCTTTTGGTTTCCAAAGATAATTATTTTACTCATGCCACAAATGTAATGCATCGCGTTGAATTGGTCAAGTGTTTCGTGATAATTCTAGCGTTTAAATTTACAAATGAAACATTGCACGTGTAACGTGTAATGTATAAACTGCAACACGGAACGTATATTTGCATAGTTCTGCACTATTTTATTTAAAACATCTCATCTAAAAATATTAGATTTAAGCAATTGAAAATCAGGAAACATAAAATCATGTCTCTGTCTAATAATTATGCCTTAAAATTGTTCTTAATACGCTTTAAAGGTTTCTGTAATTCAAATTCGACAG
>JBGCES010000555.1:0-4676 GCA_045106545.1 Saprospiraceae bacterium | reverse complement strand
ATGGGTAATAAATCGCCGTATTACTTGGGCTAATCGGAGCCGAATTTGAATAAGTAAAGGTAGGATCGGGCGGAATAATGGCATTCAAGTCGCCATCTAATACCACTGATTCGCCTGGACAAAGAATTGTATCCCGTAATTCAGGAATACGCAATTGATTATCACGAATAAAAATCTCAAACGTATCTCGATTACAAATATCGAGTTGCACATCAAAGAAAATACTTTCTAAATCTTCTGGCAGGTTATCCTCAAATGCTTCAAGGTTAATAGAAACCGAACTTTGTCCAGCTGGAATTGTCAATTCGTTAGGAATATTGGTAAAATCTGTACCTGCTTCCGCCGTCCCGAATGTCGTATAATTAAAAGTATAGTCGTTTTGTGTTTCGTTGGCTAAAGAAAATTCAATCGTTCCTTCACCACAACCTTCGGTTAAAATACCATCACCACCAACCGTTACGGCGCGTACATCCAACGACCCCGTTCCAAAACTTTTTGCCTCTAAAAATACGCCTGAATCCCGCGTTTCATCATTTACATCAGCAATAATCAGCTTTAAAGTATAAGTTTCACAAGGTATCAATGCGATGACGGCTTCGAACACATCGGTGTAACCATCATAGACGGGTTGTGCTCCTACAGGCGTTTCATTATAAAATTGAGGGAAACTGAGTGAGCCTTCGGGAGGTAAACAGTTATTAATATTCGGCCCCTGCGATCCGGGCATACCTGAGTTTACATTATTAATTCGCACGGGTAAATCCGTCCCTGGAATAAGTGCGATATTTTCTGCGCCATCTTGAAAAGTTCCGTTAATACCTGGTCCACTGATGAAGAAACCAAAAACATCATTATAATCGGAACAAACAAATTCGGGATACTCTTCGGAAGCGAAACTGTAACGAAACCGTAAAGTATCCGCCACTGGTGTAAATTCAATCGTATATTTTGCAATATCAAAAGTCGCTGTACCTTGTACAATCGTAGATACATCCAAATCAGTCACGCCCATTTCGGTGCTTTCACCTGATTCTTGCTCACTTACGCCATCTGCACCAATGGAGGCATTATTAGACCTTGCGACGCCCGTAGTCATCAAAATTCCACGGTCAATACCAATCGTAGATGCACCATTGCTAAAAAAACCGACCGCCTCGGGCGCACCTTCATACTGAATGCTATTCACCTCTACCCCGTCCCCTAAAAAGAAATTAGAGATCATATTTTCGGGAGAAAGTGGAGCTTCAGTTCCATCCTGCACCGTCATATTTTGAGCGAGTAAGGTTGAAACGAGAGCTGCGCCAATCCAAACCAAAAAGGTAAGAAAAATAAAAAAATAATTGCGTTGATTCATGTTGGAAAAGTTCAATGTTCCAGACAAAGTGTTGGTAACCAGTTCGTTAGGGGATCGAAGGCTGTTGTTTTTGTTTTAATGTAGAATAATGTCAGGAAGGGAGTGATTAAACGAGTGAGCAGTTTAGGAGGGAAGAAATAAACCAATCTCAATACGCTATAAATACGGGGGGAATGGGTAGGTAAGATACTAAAGGATCAGGAATTGAAGGAATCAAATAGTGTTAAAATCCACTATTTATTTTTCATCGCTCCTAAAAGGTAATTAAACGTAATTAAAGCAACATTTTATATATTCTATTGCTAAAAATTCAAATCCTAAATTTATATCTACCCTGCAAACATTACTCATTAGTATTGGCGAAATAATTATTTCACGTACCTAATCCTTACGTTTTTCCAAAAATCACTCCATTTTATCGAAAAAGCCCAACTATCGGGCGACACATTTGTATTTTACGGTGAGAAAAAAATAATAAAAGGGTAATAAGTCTTTAAGTATTGCCAAAATAATTAATACTAGACTTATTTCTATCCAGTAAAAGCATTAATAAAACATGGGACAATTTTTTAAGTTTTTATTCGCCTCTTGCCTAGGTGTTTTCCTAGCCATCGGTTTGATGATCTTTGTGCTCATCGGAATTGGCAGTAGTATGGCAGCTAGTCAAGAAAAAACGGTTGATGTAAAACCCAACTCCGTACTTTATCTGGATTTTAAAGACCCTATCCCAGAGAAAACCAACAACCTGCAAATGGATCCTTTTACGCTAGAGGAGCAAAAAATTCTAGGTATCAACGACTTAGTCGGTGCCATTGAAAGAGCAGAGGCAGACGATAATATCAAAGGTATCTACTTGAGTCCCGAAATGATCCAAGGAGGATTTGCGACCAACGATGTGATTCATGATGCCCTAAATGCGTTTAAAGAAAATGGTAAATTCATCATCGCTTACAGCAAATTTTATGACCAAAGTGCTTATTATTTAGCTTCGGTCGCTGATAAATCCTTCGTACATCCGCTGGGTGGCGTAGATTTTCGTGGTTTTGCCGCACAAATTCCGTTTTATAAAAATATGCTGGATAAGATTGGCGTGAAAATGCAAGCCATCTATGCAGGTCAGTTCAAAAGTGCGACCGAGCCATTTCGGCTAACCCAAATGTCGGAACAAAGCCGAGCGCAAACCCGCGAATTCCTAAGTGATATTCAGCTCAATTTTATGACGGACATTAGCAAGGCACGTAATATTTCGCTAGATAAATTGAATGCCGTCGCTAACAGCTATCAAGCTCTAGAATCATCAAAAGCAGTAAGCGGTGGATTAGTTGACCAAGTCGGTTACGAGGATGAAGCATTTACGGAAATTCGGGATCGTATTGGCTTAGATACCGAAGATAAAATTCCGATGGTATCGCTGCGTGATTACGCCAAAGCGAATCCAAAAGATAAAAACTACGGTGCCAATAGTAAAATCGCTATTGTTTATGCCGAAGGTACAATCGTAGATGGCAAAGGTGAAAATGGGCAAACGGGCGATCAAAAATATGTAAAACTCTTGCGAGAAATTCGTAAGGATGATAAAATCAAAGCCATCGTACTACGCGTAAATTCTCCTGGTGGTAGCGCCATGGCGTCAGAAAATATTTGGCGGGAATTGACTTTAGCTAAAGAAGAAGGTAAAAATATCGTCGTTTCTATGGGCGATTATGCCGCTTCGGGTGGCTATTACATCGCTGCGCCTGCGGATAAAATTTACGCAGAGCCTAATACCTTAACGGGTTCTATCGGAGTATTTATCATGATTCCCGATGCCTCGGAAATGCTAAATGATAATGTCGGAATTGGCTTCGATACGGTTAAAACGAATACTTTTGCGGATGGGATTTCAGTAGTTCGCCCGCTTGGGGAAAAAGAACGCTTTTTATTACAGCAACGTACCGATATGATGTACGAAACTTTCTTGGAACGCGTACGCGCTGGACGTAGTGATGCAACTGGAAAGACTCTAACCCGTGATGAAATTCACGCAATTGCTCAAGGTCGTGTTTGGACGGGAGAAGATGCGCTTTCTAAAGGCTTAGTGGATGAATTAGGTGGTCTGGATGCTGCGATTGCGCATGCCGCTGAGTTGGCGGGCGTAGAAGATTATCGTACCGTAGAATATCCTTTCATCAAGGATCAAATTCAGCAAATTATTGAAGAATTGACCGGCAAGTCAGATGATACGCCCGTTTCGCGAGTACTACGGGCTGAGTTAGGTGAGTATTTTCCTTACTACGAACAAATGAAGGAAATGAAAGAAATGAAGGGTGTACAAGCGCGTTTGCCGTTTGTCATTATGCACTAGACACTTAGTTCCTCGCTGCCTTCGGCAGCTCGGGGAGTGGATTTTAAGGGATAGATTTCTAGATTTTCTACTGGGAAATCTAGAAATCTATCCCTTAAAAATCCTTTGCGAGGCGGCGAAACCGCCGAGTAGAATACACTAAATCTTAGTTCAAAGCGTACCAATGTAGTTAAGCCGTTCATCTACAACGGATTGCAACTACAAACTACCAACTTAAATACTACCAACTTAAATACTACCAACTACTCAATTCCCACCATCCTTTTTCTTCTTCTTAAATGGATTGAAATCTTTTAGCTTATCCTTGATTTCATTTTTAACCGTATCGGTTACTACTCCATCCAAAAGTTCTTTCGCTTTATTCGCCGCTTCTTCACCAATTTTCTCTTTCGCTTCTTCGGCTTTTTTAGCCAATTCTGCCTCTGCTTTTTTCCGTGCTGCTGCTGCCTTTTGTTCCGCTGCGCGTTGAATAGAATCGCGAATTTCTTTTGCACGTGCTTCCGCTAAATCTTTTTGTTCATTTACTTTTTCTTTTACCTCCGCTTCCGCTTCTTTTTTAATCTCGTTGATCTGCTCTTTCACCTCTTCTTTTGCCACATCAGCAACAGAGGATTCACCTTCACCACCGAGTAGTTTAATATCAATTTTAGGTTGTGTAACACTGCCCGTTAAGCCAATTTGTACATTTACAAATTCGCTATTCGCAATATTTAGACCTAGTTTGGATGCTTGTCCAGCTAGAAAATCTAACCCTTTATTTGCAGCAGCACCTACCGTACCGTTCCCTAACAAACTCCGAGGAATTTTGGCTTTAATGTTGTAAGCTAAAGTCTGATCCAAACCATGTGAACCAGCAATATTCATCGCTATATTTTTAACGTCCACATCAAAAGGTTGTACATCTACGCGACCGTCTTTAATCGTAAACCAGTTCTTAGTACCACGAATTTTAAAATCTTCTAATTCACTCAATAGTTT
>JBGCES010000554.1:0-10352 GCA_045106545.1 Saprospiraceae bacterium | reverse complement strand
AAATGTAAAAGTCACACGTCATGTTCCGAACCATTTTTGCACGTATTCAGTGTACTTTTGAATTTTATATTTAGCCTTTTACATTTTACATTAAAGAACTTAACAGCTCTGCGGTTGACGGCACGTTATCTAGCGCTTTTTACAAGAGAGCTTTATAATTTTACAAATCGTTCACTAACCGTTTGTTTTCCATCCGTCGTAGTGATGATATAGATACCTTGCGGCAAATCAGCGACGTTTAGTTGTTGTATAGAATAATCAAATTGCGTTTGTTGGACTAGTTTTCCAAAACTATCATAGATTTGAATTTGTCCATTTTTAAAAGGTAATTTGGCATTTAAAATATCGGTTGCTGGATTGGGAAATAGCTGCATAGCTAGCGAATTTTTTACTTCATTTGTTGGACTGACATTGAAATCAACTACAAGATTATCCACAGCAAAATAAGGCGGTTGATTGATACCAAATTCGCCAATATCACTTGATGTAAGCGTAAACGTGAGGCTATCCGCAAACGTAATCGGCGATAAATCAACTAGCTGCCAAGTATCTATAATGTAATCCAATTCGTTATCTAAAAACCGATAATCAGCAAGGAAAAAATCTACAAATTCGCCTGTTTCTACCCCATTAAAATAGGCACTGATCGTTAATAAAAAGAAATCAGGATCGCCACCGTCGTCGCCACCAAATGGTTTGGAAAATTCCGTCCCAAATTCCAACGCGTCGGCTACGTGAAACGTATTGGTTACTTCAATGCTACGTGCTAAAACCTCGTCTGGATCGAGCAAAATATACGCATCTTGCTGCCCAATTCCATACTGCTGATTCACACCGACTGGATCAATTAAATCCGACGCACTCGAACCCGAACCCGTCACTGAAGTAAACAAATTATCCTCCGAACTATCCATTAAATCCGTTCCACTACTCACTGCCCAACCTGCTTTCCAAAGTCCACCAAAATCGGTGAAATATTCATTTTGAAAAAAGGCAGAACCGCATTCAAAACCATTTTCGGGCGAAAAATCGGTATAAAAAGTATCAACAGGCAAAGCAGGACTATTAAACGTGCAGATTTCCTGTGCGAAAATCGTGCATTGGATTTGTAAACAAATAAATAAGGTAAGTATTATCCGCATAATCGGTAAGGGTTTTATTTTTATTGACAAACGAGATTTAGATGCAGTGCTGACTACCAACTTTTTACTGACACTGATGCTGTTTCTTCGGTATCATTTATAATACGTACACTGTCAGGAAGACAGTGGACGAAGAACTTTTGCGTTTATTCAAGCGCGAATTTAGCCATTTCAAAACCTAAATCACAATTGTACGTGAATATGGTCGTCATGCCGCACCGCATGACAGCCGTGATAACGGATTTTTCCATGCTGCAAACGCAGCCGTTGTTTCAAATGTGGCTCAATTAGAATTTTGCCCGTAGCGGACTGTTTTAGAAAACCATCGATGAGTATTTTAGTACCGCGTTTAGAAAATTTTAAATCGGAATTGATACTGCCAAAAGTAAGGTATTGCGGAAAATCATATTGCCAGTAACCTTGTTTTTTACAGATACTTACTTGATCGGGTTCGCCTTTTTGAATATCAACAAAAACACCGTAGCCACTCACCGATTTTTTGCGATTACTTAATTCACCTGCTGACGTTTCATAGATTAAACTAATGTCAATTTTGCGGCCGTCATGATGACTCAAATGGGGCAATAGAGGGAAGCGTTTGATAAATGGGAAACAGGCATCTAAATAGCGAATTTGGATATTGTTGTTGATTAAATTTTTATCATTGGCGGTGGCTTGTAATAAGCGATTCATGCGCGGCGTCACGTAGTTGCGATTGAGCAAAACGGTCGCGTAATTAGTAGGTCGAATGCGATCGGAATGTTGGACGGGTTCGCGACCAAATTGACGGGCGAGGGGAGGAGTGATTAGGAAAGTGGCAACTAGGTATAAAGTGCTGAATAACAGTAGGTTTTGAAATTTAAATCTACGTTTTGTTATCGCTAAAATTAGTAGTGTAAGCAGGTAAACGATGCCGCCAATTTGGGTGAGGGCGGTTAGGAAAAGAGTCATCAAAAGATGTAGAAAAAATTTGCCGATGATGCGTAGCATGAAGGTGATTTTACACTTGAACCATATCGAACGACGTCTGAAAAAACGCCGTTCGATTTTATGAATAAAACGATATATGTCAACCGCTTATTATTCGTATTAACCATCTCTCCTCTGTCAGATTCATCGGTCTGTCCTCTGTCTTCTTTTACTTATCCACAATCACCACAAATCCATCCTCCAATGGATTCAATTCCGCCTTCAGCGTTGCAAAAAACTGTTCGCCATATTTCAAATATAAACCCATGAAATTATCATGGCGTTCCTGTAAACCGTTTTTAGGAAACAGCTTATCTTTTAAGTTGCGAATTTGATTAATCGCAATATCGTGTTGCTGTTTTTCTGCACGTAATAATTTAGCCTCTAAGCCTTTGATGGAATTAATCGCTTTTTGTTCTTCTGCTTTGACGGACTTGGCTACGGTTGGATCGATTTCTTTGGCTTTAGCTGCGATTTTTTTGAATACTTCGCGCAACTCGTGCTGTTCGCGACCGAGTTTAATTTCGTTTTCGGTATTTGCTTTGACGTATTGCTTAATTAAGGCTTCCGTTTCCGTAAATAAATCGGCTACTTCCAAACCGACTTTTTGTAGCTTTTTTGTATTGCCTTTATCCATCCACATCACGGAATTACGACGGACGAGCATTGGAAAATTTAAACCAAAATGCGCAAATTGCGGCTGTCGTTCCATCCAATACGCCAATTCTCCGCCGCCGCCGATGTACGCCAAGTTTGGAAAAATCGTTTCCTGATACAACGGACGCATCACCACATTGGGACTAAAAAATTCGGGATGGGCATCGATTTCCTTTTCCAGTTGCTCCCTAGTGAAATCATAATCGGTGTTTAACACCTTAAATTTACCATCTTCCTCGACGATGCGTTCGCGAATCTGATCGCGGAGGTAGAAAAAGTTGATTTCACGCGGATAAGCTTGTCCGCCAAAACCTGCTTCGTCCAATTGCTGTTGTTCCGCTTCAATTAATGCTTTAGAAGGCTGCTCGAAAATTTCCTTTTTAATTATCGGAATAAATGCCCGTTTCAATTCAGGATGATTCATGCCCGCTACGACTAAGCCATACGCTTTGAATAACTCATTGACCACCTGAATCGTCGCTGCGGAATACTTTTCATGTTGCGTATGCGCCCGTTCCATCAAGTCATATAGCTCTACCGCGCGTTCCGAATTATCACCCAAAATGTCTTTCAACTGTGCCAATGCGCCCGCTAAAGAACCCGTTTTCATCATGCCCACCGAACCCGTTTCGTCATTTTCCCAACTAATGGATTTACCGTATAAATTAGTATGATTCACTTCCTCAAAATCATGATCTTCACCACCCGTTACGAAAATCGGAACAAACTGATAATCAGGGTATTGCGTGCGTAGTTGCTCCGCTAAATTAATGCAAGACATGATTTTTAAAACATAATACAACGGGCCAGTAAACAAACTCGGCTGATGCGCCGTAATGACCGTAAACGTCTTTTTATCCGCCAATGCTGCGATGTTATTCTTAACTGCTGCGGTCGTTTCATAATTCTCATATTGCTCTTCCAATACGCGTACTAATAATGCCCGATCCGTCGTATCTTTTTGCTTGTCAGCAATCACTTGCGCGAAGCTGTCGATGTTTACAGCATATTTATAAAAAGGGCGCATCGAGGTATCCTGTGCGGCGTAGGCTTTGTCGCGGGTAGAGAGTTGTGGAACATCGGCAAAGGGGAAACGAAGAACAGTAAATGGGTGTGCGGTGGTCGCGGTCATGTAAATTTTGTTTGTAAAGTGGTTTGGATGTAGTTTGGAGGTGGTTTGTAAATTGGTGGAACTACTTCCGAACCATTGCAAACTACTTCCAAACTATATTCTACATGACCATAAGAACTGTATGAGGGGAAAAGTTGTTTTGGAGGGTGGAAAATTTTTAGAAAAATAAATAAGTTACGGGTTCTATTCAGTTGGTAAAAGAATACATTTTGCTTCAAAAGTATCCCAACCATCAAATTCAGGAAGATCTGCTAATATTTGGGGTATTTGATGCTCTATTTTCAAATAAATAATGGTTTTCCATCCTTGAGGGATACAATCAAGCGACTTATTGAATTGCTGAGTTATTCCGACCAATAATCCACTAAATATTGCACTTGCTCCTGAATTGGACTTTATTAAAGTAAAAGTGTGATTCAATGGAATTTCGTAATCTGAATGAGTAGTAAAAAGAACAATATTACAATCTAATTTTTTTGATAAAGACAGTTTCTCTAAGGTATCATTTGATACTTTTCCGATAATTTTTAGGCCTTCTTTATGCTTTAGTAAATTGATTGTTTTCATCTGTATAGTCAGTTAAGATATCAGGGTATTTTGATTAATTTCAATGGGAAATACCTATCTGATAAGTGCGAAAAGTCTTGATCCGTTGTAATCAGAGTTGCGTTAATTACACTAGCCGTTGCTGCGATCCAAAGGTCGTTTTTGCCCATATTTCGAGAAGTATTTTTTAGTGGAGAACCAATTAATTTATTTTGACTGTAAGTATCGATTTCTGCATACTTTTGGATGACATCTTCGGAATTAATATCGGTAATAATTATTCTATCTAGCAACTTATCTAGTATATCAAATCGACGATCTCCCCAGTGATTTCGCAATCCAATTGATTCAATTTCCCCAACAGTAACTACGGAAATAATCGGTGTATTTAAAGAGAAGATTTTGTACTGACTTTCTATAATTTCGCGCTGTTCTTTACTTCTGATATAGGTGAGTAGGATGTTAGTGTCTAAGAGGTAGTTCATAGTATGTCCTTCGGTTTATATTTCTTTTAATAATTTAGATAAAGGCTCTTCGATATTGATTTCATCCATTATTGCAAACACTTCTTTGGCATCTGTTTGTTGCCAATTCTGTTCCTTTTTTAATTGTTCAAGGTCTAGCTTTTTTCGCATTGGGCGATTAAGCTGTTTTAAGATTTTATCATTTTCAGTTGTTGAAATTGACTGCTCTATACGTTCTAGCTCCGCTAGGTTATTCAGTGAATATATTTTGTGAATCAGTTTTAACTTTAATGCTTCGATACTCATAATACGTTGATTTATAGCAGTAAATATAATACTGTAAGATAAGTCTTGATATTGAAATAATCAAGTGAGTTAAACATTAATCAAAAAAATGCCCCGCCCAAAAAATTGAACGAGGCACTAATTTTATCTGTAAATGAAAAAGGAAAGAACAGCAGCCAACTAAAAACTAGCCACTACCAACTCCAAACTACTCCTTATTCTCTCCATCTTCTTCTTTCCAATTCTCTTCCTTCATTCCTTCTTCCATTTCATTAATTTCAGTAGCATTTTCGTCTTCGTCTTCCGCATTTTCATCGCGTGAAATAACCGTTACATCAGCGATAGCATCATCTTCATCTACGCGAATTACGCGGACACCTTGCGTCGCGCGACCCATAGAAGAGATACTTTCTACAGACATCCGAATGGTGATACCACTCCGATTGGTAATCATCAGATCATCTTCTTCGCGCACCGATTTCAGAGCGATTAGATCGCCCGTTTTGTCGGTCACTCGGAGTGTTTTTACCCCTTTACCACCGCGATTGGTTTCGCGATAATCGTTGATCGGCGTACGTTTTCCGCTACCTTTTTCGGAAACGACTAGAATTTGATAATCGGGATTATCTTTTTCTACCGTTACCATTCCGATAACTTCATCGTTGCTACCAGCGAGCGTAATACCACGGACTCCCGTTGCCGTACGACCCATAGAACGCGCCTTGGTTTCGTCGAAACGAATCGCGTTACCACTGCGTACTCCGAGGAAAACTTCTTGGTTGCCATCCGTCAAACGTGCTTCTACTAGACGGTCACCTTCGTTGATACCGATACCGATAATTCCACCAGCACGAGGGCGTGCATAAGCCGCCATTTTGGTCTTTTTGACTTGACCTTTGCGCGTCGCAAAGAGGATATAATGATTATCTAAGAACTCCTGATCTTTGAGGTTCTCGACAATGATATATGCCTTGATGGTATCTTCTTTTGGCATTGCCAAAATGTTCTGAATGACTCGACCCGATGACGTTTTACCCGCTTCTGGAATCTCGTAAACCCGCAACCAATGACAGATACCTTCCTCGGTAAAGAACAACAAGTAGTTATGCGTACTCGCTACAAACATGTGTTCTACAAAGTCTGCATCGCGCGTTTTTGCGCCTTTAGAACCCCGACCGCCGCGACTTTGCTGGCGATATTCGGTCATTGGCGTCCGCTTCACATAACCTAACTTAGAAATTGTTACCACAACTTCTTCGTTCTTGATCAAATCTTCGATGCTGATTTCACCATCCGCATGCGTAATCGCCGTGCGGCGTTCGTCACCATAACGTTCTTTGATATCTAGTAATTCTTCTTTTACGATTTCAAACTGACGTTCTTCTTTCGCTAAAATATCGCGGTAATCGTCAATTTTCGCTTGCAACTCGTCGTATTCGCCTTGAATCTTATCGCGTTCTAAGCCAACTAATTTTTGCAAACGCATTTCCAAAATCGCCTTCGCTTGCACTTCCGTTAGCACATTCCCTTCAATGGGCGCTTGCTCGTCCGTACGCGTATCGAGTAGCGGTTGGAACTTCTTGAAAAAGGCTGCTTTGTCTTTGATAAATTCACCTTTCATCAAGCCTTGCTTGGCTTCTTCTGTACTTTTCGATTTACGAATCAGTGAAATAACTGCATCGATATAATCTAAAGCCACCAACAGACCGACCAAGATATGGGCGCGTTCTAATGCTTTTTTCAACTCGTAGCGGGTACGACGTTGTACCACTTCAATTCGGAATTTGATAAATTCCTCAATGATGCGCTGTAAGCCCAATTGCATTGGACGACCATTCACTAAGGCTACATTATTAACACCATAAGAAGATTGTAGCGGCGTATATTTGTATAATTTGGAAAGCACTACGGAAGCAATCGCATCCCGTTTTACCTCCACAACGATACGTAAACCATTCCGATCCGATTCATCCCGAATATCGCTAATCCCTTCAATTCGCTTTTCGCCTACTAATTCCGCAATCTTTGCTACCAAAGATGCCTTATTAACTTGGTAAGGAATTTCATTCACAATAATCACTTCACGTCCCGTACCGGTCTGCTGGATCTCTGCTTTACCCCGCACGACTACGCGACCACGCCCCGTTTCAAACGCATCACGTACACCTGAAGTACCATAAATGATACCGCCCGTAGGGAAATCAGGTGCTTTGATGTGTTCCATCAATTCATCCAGCGTAATTTCTGAATTTTCGATAGTAGCGATTACACCATTGATGACTTCCGTCAAATTATGCGGCAGCATATTCGTTGCCATACCTACTGCGATACCCGAAGCACCGTTGACGAGTAGGTTAGGAAATTTGGTAGGTAATACTGTTGGTTCTTCTAACGTATCATCAAAGTTGAGCGAAAAATCAACCGTATTTTTACCTAAATCGCCAAGCATCTCGTCTGAAATCCGACGCAAGCGTGCTTCCGTATAACGCATCGCGGCAGGACTATCACCATCCATCGAACCGAAGTTCCCTTGTCCATCCACCAAAGGATAGCGCAATGACCAATTTTGTGCCATCCGCACCATGGTATCATAAACGGAAGAGTCACCATGCGGGTGATATTTACCCAAAACCTCACCAACGATCCGCGCTGATTTCTTATGGGCTTTATTATAAACTAATCCGAGTTCTGACATCCCGTATAACACACGACGGTGAACGGGTTTCAAGCCGTCCCGCACATCAGGTAACGCTCGCGACACAATCACCGACATGGAATAGTCGATATAAGCCGACTTCATTTCCTCCGTGATGCTGATCGGTATAATTCTTTGATTTACAGCCATATTTTAAATAATGAATGAAGAAAGTTGAATGATGAAGAGGAGAAACATGAAATAAAAAATGTAAAAGTTAGAACGAATGTCTTTTTAATTACGATGGATTATTTTCAAATTTACAAGCCTAATATCATTCGGCAAAAATGAGCTTTGCTCAAGTAGTGAAAACGGAAAATTGAAACAGTAGAGTAGAAGTAGTTCAAGGAAATGAACTAGTGAAAAGTACCCTTCTTTTATGAATAAAAAATTGTCCGTTTTCTCTGTGATTTTTAGCCGTGCGAAGATAAGAAAAATTGCTTAAAAAACAGAATGGTACATATTGTTATTTGGGATGTTGGATTAGCTAATTCACTATTGTTTTTTTATTAAAAAATGAAAGTAGATAAATGGATATAATTTATTGATAGTCAGTTGTTTATGATTTAAATAATTTTGATTAAAAATTTGTATTACTATTGATTTAACGAGGGGAATATTAAGAAAATTAATAAATTGAAATACAAGACGAAAAAAAGAATGATTTTTTCAAAAAACAAACGAGTATAGATTAGGAATTATACCATTTGTAAAAAGGTAAACTAAAGATAAAAGAGTAACTTTTTTGATCCTCAAAGCGTTATTTGTCAAATAAAAGTTTCTTACCAAAATCTAGGCTAAACGTGCGACCGTCAGTCGTCAACCGTTCGCCGTCAACCGTTAAAAAAATGGCAACTATTATTGATCTCGTGGGCAATACACCCCTTGTAGAAATTACTAAAATTATTAATAAACCGAACGTTAAGGTGTATGGAAAATTGGAAGGTCAAAACCCTGGAGGGAGTGTAAAGGATCGGGCAGCTTACGGAATGATCAAAGGGGCCTTGGATCGAGGTGAAATTATTCCTGGTCAGACTCGAATCGTGGAAGCGACGAGTGGAAATACTGGTATTGCCTTGTCTATGATTGCTAGTATTTTTGGAATTGATATCACGTTGCTGATGCCCGAAAGTGCGACCATAGAACGGGTTAAAACGATGCGCGCATATGGCGCGGAAGTAATTTTGACTCCCGCAGCGAAGACGATTGAGTATTCGCGTGCTCAAGCCGAGGAATTGAGTAAAAAAGATAACTATTTGATGCTGAATCAGTTTGGTAATCCAGATAACTGGGGCATGCATTATAAAACCACTGCCCCAGAAATTTATCGCGATACCAATGGTTTAATTACGCATTTTGTTTCCTCTATGGGGACTACGGGGACGATTATGGGGACGTCGCGGTATTTGAAGGAACAGAACCCTGATATACAAATTGTGGGCGTACAGCCAACCGATGGCTCGCGTATTCCAGGCATTCGTCGTTGGTCGCCTGAGTTTTTACCTAAAATTTATGAACCCAAGCGTGTAGATCAGATTATTGATATTTCTACGCAAGAAGCAACGACGATGGCAAGACGATTAGCCACAGAGGAAGGCATTTTTGGTGGAATGTCGAGTGGTGGTTCGGTGGCAGCAGCAGCGAAATTAGTGGAAACCTTGGATAGAGGAGTAGTGGTTTGCATCATTTGCGATCGGGGCGATCGATATTTGTCATCTGATATCTACCAATAGAAAGCGGATAAGGTGTGGAATTGGAACACAGATGAAATGGATTAAACTGATTTTCGCTGATTTTTTGTCATCGGCGATTTACAGGTTTTTTCCACGTCGTCCATTGTCTTTCCGACAATGAACGTAATAAAAAAAAAAAAAGGGATCGAATACCTTTGAGGTATCGGATCCCTAAATTAACAAATTTGATCCGTCATTATATTTTCAATATTCATAAAAATACCATCAACATTGGGAAGACATTGGTAGTAAATGCCATTCAACGCTATTTAGCTTTTATGCGCTCTTTTTACATTTAACAGAATACCATTACGCGGACGCAGCGTAACTAATGGTTGCTGTTCAATGACCTGATTTTCAGCAACTTGAAAGTTATAACGACTAATCAGATGTACTAAAATTAATTGCATTTCCATCAGCGCAAAGTTATTACCAATACACAAACGCGGACCGCCACCAAACGGAAAATAGGCGAAATTTGAACGTTCCCGCTGCGCGCTACGCGTAAAACGATCGGGATTGAATTCTTCTACTTTTTCCCAGATCTTTTCATTGTGGTGAACACCATAAATAAACGGAGTTACCAATGTTCCTTTGGGAATCTTCCAACCTGCCACTTCATCATCACCCAAGGTCATACGGTCAGTAATCCATGCAGGTGGATAAAGCCGCATTGATTCATTAATGACTTGCATGGTATAACTCAATTGGCGTAAATCACTAAATTCA
>JBGCES010000553.1:0-2629 GCA_045106545.1 Saprospiraceae bacterium | reverse complement strand
ATAACTTCCCCTTTTGAATTTTTCAATTAGCCTGCCCCGAAGAATTTCGGGGATAAATTTCTGAATAAAAACCATTCATTCAAGAAATTAATCATTTGAAAAATCGGGAAGTTATTTTTTAACGGTTACCTAAGCAATAATTGCTTGACTAAAAAACAGCAGAGGCATTATTCGAGCAGAGTAATGCCTTTTTTATTTGGTAGAATACCAGTGAGGCACTAACTTTGGAATATATATTTGTGTTATTTTAAGTAGAATATTTTTAACACCTATTCATACCGATTGCCATGAAAAATATCCTCGTTCTCCTAATACTTACCTTTCCTACTTTTTCTTTTGCGCAAGCTGCCTTTGATTTCACTTTTACTAATGCGGAAGATGATGTAGAATATACGCTCTATGAAGACTTTTTGAATCAAGGTAAAACCATTTTTATCGACTTTTTTCATACGCGTTGTCCTTCCTGCCGACCTTACGCACCCTTGCTCGAACCTTTATACCAAGAGTGGGGCGGTGGAGAAAATGACGTAGAGTTTATCGCTATTTCGACCCAAAGTTTTGATATTAACGCTAGTGTCGCTTTTTATCAGCAGGATGAAGGACATACCTTTCTGGCGATGGGCAGTGATGGCGGCGCAACGCCCATTGTAGAACGTTTTGCGGAAGGCGAATATGGTCCATTTTTAGGAACGCCGACCTTTGCAGTCATTGCGCCAAATGGGGAAGTTCAATGGCGAATTTCGGGTTCGGGCGTACAAGGAACAGTAGACGCCATTGATGCAGCAATTGCAGCAACGGGTGCAATAAAACCTAATGATGGCAGTGGCAACGGCGGAGGAGAAATGGAGGAACAACCCGTTACGGTTTCTTTTGCTGGGCAAATTCGCAATGGCGAAAATGGTGTTTCCGATGTTGAAATTAATCTCGCTGAAACGCTGAGTGCACCGATTCTTTCAAACAATGATGGTAGTTTTAATTTCTTTCGCTCTCTTCTGCCTTCGGGCGAATACAGTTTGGAATTAAAAAAGACGAGTACGCCAACAACAGGTGTTTCTACATTTGATTTAATTAAAATTCGTAAGCATATTTTAGGGTTGGAAACGTTCGACACGCCTTGGCAATTTTTAGCCGCAGATGTCAATGGTTCAGGTACGATTTCCACCGCAGATTTGATTCGCATCCGCAAAGTCATTTTAGGGATTGATGCTGATTTTGGCAATGTCCCTAACTGGCGATTTTATGATGCGGAATTAGAGGATGGAATACCCATCGAATTTATTAATCGAGTGATTAAGACCGATGATGCGCTAAATAATTTGCAGATTCGGGCAGTGAAGGCGGGGGATGTAAATTTTAGTGGGAAGTAGATTTTTTAAGGTAAAAACAAACTATTGTTTACAAAACTAGAATCAGTAAGCGTCCCCAAAAACGCCACTACATCCGCTTTTTCCTGCTGAGAAATTTTAAAATCACGAATTTCTTCCGACTGATTGCGATGCCCCACTCCCCCACTCGCATAATGCTCAATGACTTCTTCTAAAGTCCCTACACTACCATCGTGCATATACGGAAAGGTCAAGGCTATATTGCGTAGCGTTGGTACGCGAAACAGCCCGTTGTCTTCATCCTTACTAGTTACGCGCTGACGACCTTGATCTTCATATTCTGCGTATAAACCGTTGTTTTTAAAGGCGTTATCGGTAAAATTGAAACCGATATGACAAGCGGAGCAATTTAGTTTTTCACTAAAAAATAGTTCCATTCCACGCTTTTCTTGTTCGGTCAGCGCATTCTTGTCATTTTGAAAATGGTACTGGTCGTAACGCGAATTTCCGCTAATCATCGTCCGTTGAAAAGCGGCTAAAGCACGTGAAATTACAAACGGATCGGGATTGCGTCCGTAGGCACGTTGCGCCATTTCGACGTAAGTCGGACTTTCGTTTAAACGCTTACTCACTTCCAAAATAGAAACGTTCATTTCGTCGTGATCTTCAATCGGTACGAGCGCTTGCAAACCTAATTTTCGTACGCCACCATCTTTATTGACTAAGTCCAAATATGCCACATTTGTCAGCGTTGGCGGATTGCGAAAACCGTTCGCGCCATGTACACCTGGGCTAATCCGTAAGTTATCCGCCATGCCTTTACTGAGGATGTGACAAGAGGCGCAAGTAATGGTAGAATCTAGTGATAAAATGGGTTCGTAAAATAGCTTTTTGCCTAAAGCCACACGGGCGTTGGTGAGTTGATTATTAGCAGGTATTTTAGGTTGTGGAAAGCCTGTGGGAATGACTAGTGGATAAGCCGTGGTATCCATAGTAACGGTCTCCACTTCCGTAACTTGGGGCGCAGGTTGACACGCGTACAAACAGCTGAAAAGTAAGATGAAAAATGGCAGACGGATAAGCATTGATAGTTCTAGTTTGACTTGGCGTAGCGTGGTTTTGTAAACATAAAACTTGTCCCGAAGTATTTCGGGAGGCATAAAGGGCATAGAGATATATCAAGCCCTCCTTTATGAACTTTATGCCTTTATGTTTAACGCTTTTTCTGCTCTACAGAATATTTATTTAACTCAAAAGTAAGCGATTTGTATTTAAAAAACTGTTATAAAAACGGATGGAATCAG
>JBGCES010000552.1:0-10743 GCA_045106545.1 Saprospiraceae bacterium | reverse complement strand
ATTTTTGACTGAGGCTATTTTTGTGCTAGACAAGGCAAAAAACGTAGTCATAGTCTTTTTACGACGAGGCTTTTTAACGATGTATAGTGCAAAAAGAGACCGTCACAAAATGTGTCGATTATTTTAGGTTAACTACTTATTATTCATCGCCGTTGACTTTTCTTTTTGGAAGGTGTAGGCGGGTTCTTCATAACGTAGCGATGATCCTCTACCAATTTCAATAAATCATGCGCGCTCAGGATACCTACTAGCTTTTTTTCATCCGATACCAACAAATGATTAATTTTATGATTGCGCATTACCCGCGCGGCGGTATGTACATCAGAATAGGCAGGAATAGTAAACACTTTGGTGGTCATGATATGACTTACAGGCGTATTTTCCGAAACATTTTTTAACATATCTGTAGCTGTAATAATTCCTTTTACTTGCATCTCATCATCTACTATCGGAATAGATTTTATTTTATTTTTTTTCATAATCGCTTGTGCGTGTCCAATCGTCTTATGTCCTAATGTGGTAACTACAGATTTTACCATTAAATCCTTTACTTTGATATTCATAATAAACTTATTTAGTTTTAACTAGCAAATCAAAGTAACAGATAATAGAGGAATGTAAACATGATAAATGTCATGCTGCAAAGTGATAAATGTTAGGTTAATTACGTTTTATTTTGATACTAAACAACAGATTTTCATTGAATCTAAAAAGTGGTTTTTAGGTATTTTCTAAAATCAGAATTTACTCTCCATACAATAAATATTTCTCCCTAACCTTTTGATAATCAGCCAATTCCTTTCCCCAACTCGCCCGAATCTCTGCTTCCGTTTGCCCCGCCAAGATCGCTTTTCGCAAGCGATCCGTTCCTGCCAGTTTATCAAAGAAGTTATTCTTTAAAAAGAATTTACCAGGTGGTAAATCGCCCGTGTGTGAACGCTGAAAGGATTGATAAAAATTAATAAAATAAGAAAGATCGAGTTGCTGCTTTTGGTGTAAATCTCCGGGAGATAAATGCGTTAAATCAAAACCGCTGCATTCCTCATTTTTAAACTTAGGATACTTCGCTCCGGGGCGAGCAATCGGCGTAAAAGTATAATCACCAACGCCTGATTCTGGATGTCCATAAACTTGAAATTGCTTCTCCGTCCCGCGTCCCGCACTAACGGTTGTTCCCTCAAAAAAGCAGAGCGAAGGATACAAATAAATAGAACGTTGATTGGGTAAATTAGGCGATGGTTTGATTGGTAATTCGTAGGGCAAGGAATGCGAGTAATTTGCGCAAGTCACAAAGTGTAAATACGTTTGTTGACCACCTTTTAACCAGCCCTCGCCGTTGATCATGCGCGCATATTCCGCAATCGTCATGCCGTGAATAACAGGAACGGGATGCATGCCTACAAACGATTGAAAATCAGGATCTAAAACGGGACCATCAATATAATTTCCATTCGGATTAGGACGATCCAAAACCATGAATTTCACGTCGTTTTCCGCACAACTTTCCATTACGTAGTGCATAGTTGAAATATAGGTGTAAAAACGCGCGCCGACATCTTGAATATCAAAAACGACCCAATCAATACCTGCCAAATCTGCGGCACTTGGCTTTTTTGTTTTACCATGAAGTGAAAGCAACGGTAAACCTGTACGTAAGTCGATTCCATCTTTTACATGCTCACCCGCATCCGCCGTACCGCGAAATCCATGCTCAGGCGCAAATATCTTTTCAATTTGAATCCCTAAACTCAATAAACTATCCGCCAAATGCGTATCCCCAATCATCGAAGTTTGATTGACCACCAGAGCTACTTTTTGACCTGCTAAAAGCTGCAAATACTCACTCGTTCGTTCAGCACCAACTTGAATACTTGCCTGCTCGTGCGATGTTTCCAACTCCGCTGGCGCAGCGTCTCCGACCTGTGCCTGTTCACTGTCATTTTCATCTACAGTTTGTACACCTGCATTCTGATTTGCACAATTTATTTGAAAAAATAATAAAAATAGAACAAAAAATTTTAAATTTGACATCTGAAAAGTTGTTCAAAAGTTGTGAAAGGTCGTGTAAAAGTTGTTCAAAAATAGCACTAGCTGGGCAACATTTGTACTATTTTTAAACCATTTTTGAACTACATTACACTACTTTAAATTCACATGAGAGAAAAATTATACGCCATTATCGACGTAGAAACGACGGGCGGACGTGCCGCACGCGACCGAATTACTGAAATCGCGGTGGTTGTCCATGACGGCACAAAAGTAGTAGATACTTTTGAATCTTTAGTCAATCCCGAAACACGCATTCCTTACGGCATTACCCAGCTCACAGGCATCTCCCAAGAAATGGTGGATGACGCGCCTAAGTTTTACGAAATTGCTCGTAAGATAGTAGAATTGACGGAAGGTGCAGTCTTTGTAGCGCACAATGTACGTTTTGATTATAGTTTTATTCGGGAAGAATTTAAACGATTAGGGTTCACGTTTACGCGTAAGCAGTTGTGTACCGTTCGGCTGTCGCGCAAAGCGTTTCCAGGATTGCCTTCTTACAGTTTGGGAAAGTTAATTAAGCACTTTGGTATCAATGTGAACGACCGTCACCGTGCGATGGCGGATACGATGGCGACGGTTGAGTTATTTGAAAAAATACTGAATAAAGAAGACGGCGGAGCAACGGCGGAGGAGATGATTAATTTGGGGATCAAAGAAGCATTATTACCTAAAAATGTGTCGCTGGAAATCATGCATGCGTTGCCCGAAGAATGTGGCGTTTACTACATGCACGACGAAGAAGGACGCTGTGTTTATGTGGGTAAAAGTATTAATATTAAAAAACGCGTGGCACAGCATTTTTCTAAAAAAACGGAAAAAGCGAGTAAATTTCAACGCTTTGTACACGATATAACCTACGAAATAACGGGTAGCGAATTAGCGGCGCTACTCTTGGAAAGCCACGAAATAAAAACGCTCCGACCGTACATTAATCGCGCACAACGCCGCCGCTATTTTCCTTACGTGATCCATACCTTCACTAACGAAGAAGGTTATGTTTGTTTCGATGTAGATAAACCCACTGCTGCCAAGCGAAAAAAGCTGAATGTAGTTGCTGAATATACCAAAGTGACAGGCGCAAAAGGACGCTTGAAATATGCTTTGGAAAACTACGAATTGTGTGGTAAGTTTTGCAACCTAGATACAGGGACGACTGCCTGTTTTAATTTTCACTTAAAACAATGTCGCGGTGGCTGTGTCGGTCAGGAAGCAGCGGAGGAATATAATGAACGGGCTGCTGAGGTGATTGAGCGTTTTGCAACCGTTTTTGATGAAGATTTTTGCATCATTGACGTTGGTCGCAATGAACAAGAACAGTCCATTGTCTTAGTGGAAGACGGTGAATACAAAGGTTATGGTTATGTCGATAAAGACGGATTTTACGGTAGTGCAGAAGAAATTCGGGATGCGGTAAAAATGTATGCTGGTAATCCCGAAACATCGCGAATTATTCGTCATTTTTTGAGTAAAAATCCGCGAACGAGAGTGATAAATATGGCGAATTTAGTAGGGTAGTGGTTGCTTTTTTATAATGCATAATTATTACAACTTAATACATCTGATAGACCGCCGGAATTTCAATTTCGTATAGATTTCCTGTAAAAACATACAAAATCAAAATTGTCAAAATCAGGAAGAGTCCAAGAATAAGATAGTAATGAATTTTCGCTTGCGCTAAACCAACCATGGGCGCAACCTTCTCCCGATGAATAACCGCTAGGTGTGTTCCAAAAGCCATAATACCTAAGAAGTAGTAGGGTATGAAATAATACAATAAAGGTTCTTGTAAAACGACATTCGCAGCGAAATAGAAATTAGTGTCAATATCTAGCAATATGCGCTGTCCAATGGTAGCGGGAATATGTTGAATAATAAACAGTCCGATAATCAAACCTGAATACATTTTGATTTTTTCTACGCTGGATTTATCGCCCTTTTTTCGGAGTTGAAAGAATAACCGAACACCTGAAACGGCTTGAAGAAGAAAAGCAGCCACCAATATTATTTCGATGATTGGAATGCGATACACTTTACGCAAGGATGCTAAAATAGACTGGTGGATAGCGATTCCAAACCACGCCATAGCGTGATTAGATAGGTGAGCGATAATAAAAATGGAAACCAGAATTCCTGAAATTCGATGTAAATTTTTCATGTTGTTAATATTGATGAAAAAATAAATGCTGCGTATAAAATTTAGAATTGACGATTTTTTCTATAATTTTTCAAATCATACAAAAAATCCTCATTTCTAAATTATAGCACTTTTTTTGCATCAAAGTTCGGGACAGTACACTACATTTCCTTTGATCTAGATCAAATTTTTGCGCCGAATACGGCTTAACGTCTCGATAGTCATCCCCAAATAAGAGGCGATATGAATCAGCGGAACGCGCAGCTCAATATCAGGCATCACGTTGAGGAGGTTGATGTACTTCTGCTGTGCCGTTTCAAATTGCATAGAAACGATGCGTTGTTGCAATTGCAACATGGTTTGCGTGATGACCAACTTATGTAAACGTTCGAAAGCGCGATATTTATCAGAAAGATAATGGACAGTAGCACGGTCAATGGTGAGTATTTGGGCTGCTTCAATCGTTTCGACGTAGTGTGGACTAGGAATTTCGCTAAAAAAACTTTGAATAGAAGTGATAAATTCGTTTTCAAAAGCAAACCAATCCGTAATGTCTTGCCCATCTTTTAAATAGTAAGCACGCGCGCTACCCGAAATGATAAAATAAACGCGATCGGCATATTGCCCCTCTTTTACGATGCATGTTTTTTTTGGAAAAGAGAGGATTTGGGCTTGGTCTGCTAGTTCTCTTTGACAATCTGGTGGTAACTCTAATAACGTTGAACTGATTTTGGTAACAATAGCATCTTTATTCATAATGTTTTGTAGTGCGTTGAGCAAATGAATAATATTTTCTCCAAAACCAACGACTTATCCCTTCAATTTACAAGGCTCTACCTTTTTCCCCGCTTTCGCAAATTCGCGGCATAATTCCGCGCATTCTGATTGTGCTGCGCCAACGTTTTAGCGAAAGCGTGCTTACCCGTACCGTCGCCATAGGCACAGAAATAAATGTACTTATGATCTTCCGCATTTAAAACACCATCAATACTAGAAATAGAAGCCATACTAATCGGACCGGGAGGTAAACCCGCGTACATATAAGTATTGTAAGGAGAATCAAATTCGATGTGTTTATTCAAAACGCGTCGTGCACTAAAATCGCGCGTCGCAAAAACTGCCGTTGGGTCGGCTTGCAGTGGAATGCCACGTTTTAACCGATTGACATAAACACCAGCCATGCGTGGTTTTTCACTTTTGTGATTGGTTTCGCGTTCAACGATAGAGGCAATGGTATAAACTTCGGCAGGCGTCATACCCAATTTTTCCGCTTTCGCTAAACGGCTATTCTTACCCCAAAATTTATCGTGTTCCTTTAGCATCCGCTTCATAAATGCCTCGGGGCTACTATTCCAATACATTTCATAAGTATTCGGAACGAACAGCGACATCAATGTTTCTGGCGTAAAATCGATGGATTGGAGATATTTAGTATCTTGAAAAATCGCAACCAATTGGGAAGAATCGGCTTCGATAAATTCCGCTACTTTGCCTGCCACTTCCTCCGACACTCGCGCCATACTAAAGGTCACTTTAACGGGCGCTTGTTCGCCACCCCGCAGATGACGTACTAAGTCGTAATTACTCCAATTAGGCTTGATTTTGTAGCGCCCCGAACGCATGGTATTGCGCTTGTACGCCATACGTTCTGCCAGTTCCGTAAAAGCATCTGCGTCGATGAGAAAACCGCCATTACTCAGCAAACTTAACACTTGGTCATAGCTGCTATTGGTAGGAATATTTATGTATTCGGACGTTAGTTCAGCAGGAACATTAGGTAGGAAATATTTACCATAAAAATGATAAGCAACTCCTGCCGCGATAACGCCAACGATGAACAATCCAATGATTATTTTCTTTAACATTCTAATTAGGATATTGGATGCTGGATATTGGATACTGAAAAGGACAACAATTGTCCAATATCCAATATCGAATATCCAATATCCAGTTTACTATTAAACTTCCAAGTCAATTCCTTCCTTTTCCTGCCACTTTAACCCATATTGATTCAGCTTTTCTAAAAAAGGATCTGGATTAAATTCTTCGACGTTATAAACGCCCGCGCCCGTCCATTTATTGGTCAATACCATCATCGCACCGATCATAGCGGGAACGCCTGTCGTGTAACTCACACCCTGTGCGCCCGTTTCGTCAAAAGCGGCTTGATGGCTGCAATTATTCCAAATGTAATAAGTCTTTTCCTTACCATCTTTGATACCCCTTATTCGACAGCCGATGGAAGTTTCACCTGAATAATTATCACCTAAACCACCTGGATCGGGTAGCGTGTATTTTAAAAAATTAAGTGGAACGATGTCTATACCTTTATACTTGATGGGTTCGATACTCGCCATACCGATATTTTGAATGACGCGTAAGTGTGTCAAGTATTCATCACCGAAAGTCATCCAAAAACGCGCGCGTTTAATGGTTGGATAATTCTTAACTAATGACTCTAATTCTTCGTGATAAAGCACATAGCTGGAACGCTCGCCGATATTGGGATAAGTCAATTCTTTGCGAATTTCAAAGGGCTTGGTTTCGACCCATTTCCCGTTTTCGTAATAACGTCCGTTTTGCGTAATCTCGCGGATATTAATTTCGGGATTAAAATTGGTGGCAAATGCCTTTCCGTGGTCGCCGCCGTTACAATCTACGATGTCTAAATGGTGTATTTCATCAAAATGATGCTTTGCCGCATGAGCGGTGAAAATACTCGTCACACCAAGACCAAATCCACAACCTAAAACGACAATAATTCCCGCTTTTTTAAATCGATCTTGATACGCCCATTGCCAACTGTATTCAAATTTTGCCTCATCTTTGGGTTCATAATTAGCAGTATCCAAATAGTGCACGCCTGTTTCCAAACAGGCATCCATAATCGTTAAATCCTGATAAGGTAAGGCAACGTGTAATACCAGTTTGGGTTGAAATGCACGAATCAATTTAACTAATTCAGGTACATTTTCAGCATCAATTGCTGCTGTTTGGATTTTTACGCCAAGTTCTTTTTTTACATCTGCAGCAATGGTGTCACATTTACTTTTGGTGCGACTTGCTAGCATAATTTCGGTAAAAACATCGGTATGTTGTGCGCATTTGTAGGTCACTACTCGTCCTACACCGCCAGCACCAATGATTAGAATTTTTGACATATTTAAAGTTGACTGGTTATTAGTTGATTAGGATGATTGAGCCAAATTATATAACTATCCATTAGTTATCATTTTTCGGAGCAAATGTAGGTAAAAAAGCGAAAATTAAAATCGAGAATGGGGCAATTTTATAGCTGGTAACGAGCATTTTTTTCAATAACTAGCTTTCTTACTTTTGACTTACCTCAATAAATCCTATTATTGTCAAAAAGAGAAAACTTTTAATTGATATACCATGGAAATTTCAAAATCATCCGCACTCATTGCGAAAGAAAAAGAGTTAAAAAAACTCCGTACGAAGTATAAGAAAACGCTTACTCAAGTGAAGCGTACGCGTACCATGTTGAAAAATACGCAGGAAGGGATTGAAAAATTGCAGCGCAATATGGGGACGGGCGTGATGCAAAATATCTATGATATTAAGAAATTGGAGGAAGAAATATTTGAGTTGCTGAAAGAGGCACAGCATGCGGAGAAAGTGTCTAAAGAAGATCGTGAACAGGCACGTATGATGTACGATGATCTCAAAGCAAATGGCGGATTTATCCCAGAAGAAGTACTGCCATTTACGATGGAAGAGCTGAAGGAGAAAATGGAAAATCGGACAGCGGAATTTAATACCGATGATCACGATCGGCAGCGGGCATTTGAATATTTTAAGCAGTTTTCCGTAGAGCCAGATAAAGAAGAAGTAAAGGATATTCGTAAAATATACATCCGTCTTGCCAATCGTTTTCATCCCGATAAAGCAAAAAATGATGCGGAGCGCGAATATTTCCACGAAATGATGCAGCAGATTATTACCGCTAAAGATCGGGGTGATATGGCAACTTTGCAAGCCATTGAAACGGAACATTTAACCAATTCGGAAAGTATTCCAACCCAAGCCGAACCATCGGTTATTTTGGATGCAATGGATGAACAAATTGCTAAAGTTTCTTACCAAATTTTACAAATCGAAAAGCAACTTAAGCGACTCAAAGAAGAACTTAATGAATTGAAAGACAGTGAGTTAGGGGAGGCTTACGCGCACGAAAAACGCATGATGCGTCAGAATATGGGATCTACGGAAGAAGCTGCTGATGAAATGAATGAAATGCGACAGCATTTAATCATTATCCGAGACGGGGTAGCGAATATGATAAAAACGGGTGAGCTAACGCCCGAAGCACTTGCTGCCTTGCAACCACAACCCGAACCTGATTTTTTCGATATGATGTTTGGTATGGACGACTATGATGATGATGACGACGACGATGATTTTTTCTCGGCTTTTGAACAAGAGCAAAAGTCTCATCAGACGCGCTACGACGAAAGCGACGGACGATTTTATACCGCCGATTATTCTAAGGCAGAGTTGTCAGATATGAACCGCGAAACGGAAGATGATTCTATCGGAAATCTTTTTGCAAATATTGAATTGCCGCCTGATGTGGAGGAGATTACCGCTAAAATTATGCGCGGAGAAATGACACAGGAAGAAGCGCAGGCGGCGTTGATGGAGAAGTTGAATAAGATGTTTGGGCGATAGGGTTTTAACTTGAATCATCCCGAATTGTCCTACAATCCTAATAAGAACGTATGTTTCTATGCTCAATCATCGGGTTTTGATGGTCAAATGGTGCAATTGTTAAATTGTGAGAGCGGCAAACACAATTAAACAATTTGACAATTGCACCATTTGTTTCAATACAACTCTAAAATTAAATTTGTGATGGTCTATATTCACCCTTGCAACACATCCCGCTTTAAATCAATCTGACCGCCTTCATATGCACAAACGCCCGTACGCGGGGAATTAAAAAAGTCCATCATCGAATAATCGGCAGCGTCGCTACATTTTTTGCGATGTTTATTGCCACAGCGCCCACAAAAGCGGAAATCTTCATCCCAACCGTGTACTGTACACATTTCTACTGCGGGATTTTTACCACAGCTATCACAGGGAATTGCCAGCGGTTCATTCCGCGAAAGCAAACGGATGGATTCCTCCATCGGAATGCGATGTTCAGAAATGACTTTGATGGTACACTCCGTCGTAGATCCCCAATCGTAAATATGCTTTAAAGTATCGCCTTTTTTAAATAGTTTTTTAGTCAAGATACCCATCCCATATTCTAGTCGATTCTTATCCATGATGCTACTCATATGACCACAGCATTCTAACCAAATTTGTCGTAAGAAACTATCCAAATCATCGAGCGGTTTTTCTCCATTGACTAATAATTGGAGAAAATATTCCCACGCCTCTACGCGTACGTGAAAGGCAGGCACTGTTTTTTGCTTACCACTCTTCGCTTCCTTTGCCAGTTGTTTGAGATGTGTTTCGATGTGACGCGACATCCCGCGTTTGCTATATTTATCACTGCAATAAATGCAGTGTCCTTCGGATTTAATTTTTTGTTCCATACGGACGAAAGTAGGATTCTTTTGGGAAATTCACAATAATCAATAGACAAAATACACTTGCTTAATTTTTCCGTCAGCGATCTTATAAATGGCAATCGCTTCCATTTGCTTTCCACCTCTAGTCACCAATTCTTGGTCAATGACTGTATCGCCTTGCACGATTCGATTCACTAGATTACAATATAAATCAGGATATTTAGCGAACATATTTCCGTAGTTGTTGCGCATTTTTTCCTTACCCGTATATTGTAATTCATCGGGGAAACGATAAATTTCTACATCGTCAGCATAGGGTGCTAAAAAGGCATCAATATCGCGCGCGTTGTAGCCATTGAGTTGTTGCTGGGCAAGTTGTTCTGACGTAGGGATTAGGATAGAATCTGGATGAAATAATTGCCCATCTTTGATAACATAGGCAATGTCTTTCAACGCAGCTAAATCTTTGAGTGCATTAGATTTTAAAACGACTAAATCGGCAATATTTCCAACTTTGATTTCACCTAAAGGTGCGTTTGTGTTTAATAACTGCGCGGCGGTTTTAGTGGATGCGCGTAGGATTTCAATATTGGTTAAACCAGCCTTTTGCATGTAGTCTAATTCTTCGTAGTAAGATGAGGCGTGGAGCGTTTTGATATTACCTGCATCCGTTCCTGTCGCGATGGGAATACCTGCTGCGGCAAGTTGTTTTAAATTGTTGGCGCGAATTTTCTCTTGTTCAAGTAGTTCGCGCGTCATGTATGGCAAGTATTGTTTTGATTTCTGGTAGTCATTCTTAGTGGGTAGCCGCTTTGTATCCAAAAAAGAAGCCAGTGGAATAGGATTAGATAGATTAAAATCTGCGGCAGAGAATGCGATAGAATCACGGAGCATTTCGATATAATTGCCGTGGACTTGCAGCGTAGGAATGTAGGTCACTTCGTTCTGGCGCATCAGTGTAATAAAATCTTCATCAATTGGATCATCTACGCTATGTACCAAAATATCTGCACC
>JBGCES010000551.1:0-7466 GCA_045106545.1 Saprospiraceae bacterium | reverse complement strand
TGTCGTAGCTTTTTTGCTCGTCTGTTGCGTAAAGGAACGGGTGTTTACCGATTCTATCGGCTTCTTTTCGATAAATGGTAGCATTTGCCAAGAAAACAGCGCTATTCACCTCATAAACGGGAGTAAGCGTTTGTGTACGTGGCCACTTTTCTATCGCACGATCATAGTTGATAGCGTTATCTTCATTCCACAAAAATTTATGTAGTGGCGTTACGGTCATCAGCGAATCATAACCTTTTTCTAGGCTTGTGTAATACTGCTTTATTATAGCTTCATAATCGTTTTCGTTTATGAAAGGAGAAGTTACATGTGTCCACAAAATATCTCCTTTGGCGATTATGGTTGGCACATATTTGATTAAATCATCTGTACTTGTAGTAGAACTAGCTAAATCGGCTGGACGGTCATCAATTATTATTTTTTTACTCGCAAAGTTACGTCCGATATTTTTTACTAGTTCATCGTCAGTTGATAACACAATTTGCTGTATTTCAGTGACTTGTAGTAGTTGAGCCAATTTTATTTTGACTAAACCACCATTCTGGTTAGCAAAGCGGCGTACGTTTTTATTTTTGACTCGTTGTGAGCCTTTGCGGCAAGGTAGAAAGACGGTTATCATATTAATGGAGGACAACTTGTCCCGTCTGAATAGCGGGAGAAACTCTTGTCTGTCAGATATCACCCGTTAAACAGACAGGAATGTCTGTTCTCCAGGAGCGTAAATCGATTTTTCAGTTACACCTGAATATTTTGTTGGTGTCAGTGCAATCAGTGATTGTTGTTGTAAAAATGCATTAATCACAAATTGATTTTCCTCATTCAGCAGTACCTTTTGTCCATCTGCTTCCGTGTAGCCGTCAAATCCAACCAGATAATTAACTTCAGTTGCTAGATCGAGCATAGTTTGTAAGCCAATTGCTAGCGGTGAATCGGTATATTTTTCTGTAAAAGAAATAGCGTTCAATTCAAAAGTCTTATCATGAAAATGGTTAGGAATATTGGAACCCATCGTGCGCGGATAAGGCGGTAAAATGACTGTTTGGATCTTCTCTAATTGTGTGTTTTCTACGCGTTTTTCTAGCTTCGAACCTTCGTCACCAACTAAGCAGAGTACTGATGGATTTTGAATATCCGCAAATAAATGCAGATTGCGCGAACTGGAAAAGATAGCAACTACATCTTGATTTCTATTTAAAAAATCTAAAATCTGCTGCTGATGTTGAACTACAGACTGACCACCTCCAATTAAAATACTTCGTTTTAAATTGCTGTTAGTCAGTGATTTATGTTCAAATATGTCAAAGCGCTGATTATCGAGTACGTTATCTTTTTTGTTATTCAAGGCTTGAATAATACTTTCAACGGAATACCTATTTTTAGTAATCCAGTTCATTACATCTGCTTGCGGTAATGACCATGCACCGGAAACCATATAAGGATAAGATGTTCCCCAATTATATTTTTCTTTTAAATCATAGAATTTTTGGACAATCGTTCCTAGCGCATTATTATCAACCTCAATACCTTGCTGCGAGTTGAGCCAAGTGAGAAATAACTCTGTTTTCAAATTACCTGCGCCGCGTCCCATTCCCGTAAGCGTAGCATCTACGATTGCTGCGCCTTCTTCAATAGCAGTAATCGTATTGATCAACGCCATTTCCAAATTATTATGTCCATGATAACCCACCGGTACATCTAACACTTCGCGAATTTGTGCCATTTTAGTACGCAAATCCTGTGGATATAAACCACCATAACTATCTACCAAATAGAAATAATCCGCACGATTATTTAATACTTTTAAATCTGCTTTTAACCGACTATCAATATCAACTTTAGACAGATACATCATATTAATTGCCACTTCAAAACCCATTTCTTTTAGCGGATCGATGTAAGCCGCCATGCTGCTAATGCGGTCAGGTTTGCACGCAAAGCGTACCATCGAACACCAACCTTGACATGGACGAAGCAATTCAACAGCGAGTTCGGGAGTGACATTTTTTTCATCTAGCATCACTGCTACCTTTGCCTGATTTACTTGCTGACGTAATCGTTCTGTGGTTGCTTCTGGTAAGTAAAAATATTCACCATAATATCCATCCAAAGGTTTACTGCGATAACCAACTTGTATGTAGTCAATCGGTAATTGATTGACGGCAGAAAAATAGTCTTCCGTTAGTGATTTATTGAAATCCCAATCGGTGTAGTAACCACCGTCACGGAGGGTACAATCTAGAAATTTGACAGATTTTTTTTCAGGCATTTATTGTAAACAATCGTTTTTTACGAAAGTTATTTTCTCAGTATTTACTAACTCACTCAAACGAAGTGCGCCATTACTAGTTTTTACGGTAAGTGATTGATTATCAATTGATAGTAAAGTGCCATTGGGTTGATCGTAATTAAAACCTAAGCTACTGAAAATGGCTTGATGAATACTGAATTTTTGATTTTGATAAAACGTAAATGCGCCAGGGTAGGGGCGAGCTTGAGCACGAATCCAATTACGGATACGTTCCTTACTCCAATCCCAGTTTATTTGTCCATCTTCTGGCGTTCGTTTACCAAAATAGGTCGCTTGGCTATTATCCTGCACTTGAGGTTGCAAAGTTCCTTTTACCGCTTTCGCTAAAACAACTTTTACTAATTCAGGATAAATTTTCTGATACTCAGATAGAATTTCCGCACCAGTATTATTTTGAGAAATTGAAATTTTGATTTGCTTTAAAATATCTCCTTCATCCACGCCTTCGGTCATCAAATGTGCAGTTACGCCTGCTTCTTTTTCTCCATTGATAATTGCCCATACATGTGGCGTTCTACCGCGATATTTGGGTAGAAGAGAGCCGTGCAAATTAATAGCGTACTGTTGAGGCAATTGTAATAAGTCTTTTTCAACGATGTATAAATAATTGACTGACAGTAAAATATCGCAATTAATATTTTTAATGAAATCATTTGCTGCGCCTTTACGTGGGTTTTTTGCAAAAAATGAAATATTATTTTTCTTACAAAAATCAACTATTGCGCTAGAAGTTTTATTCGTAAAAACTGCGACTAGTTCGTACTTACTTTCATACACATCTTTTAAGATGGTGTAACCTAAACCTCCACTGACAAGCAAGGTAATTTTCATCTAAGCGGTAAGCGCGTTTTTAGTTGTTGAAAATTGCAATTGTCGGAAAATATTTAAATAACGCTGCTGCATTTTTCCATCTAATAATTCTGCTTGTTTTTGCAGCGCTTTATTTGCCTTTTCTGTTGCAACCTGTGGAAAATCTTTCTCAAACGAAAAGGCTAGTTCTTCACTTAAAAAATAGCGGTTAATATTCAATTGATTATCGGCGATTACTTTGAGAAACAAAATTCCACCAACGCTTAAATATTCGTAAGCAATCGTACTTGGTGGGGTAACTGCTACTCCACATTGCTTCATCAAGGATACCATTTGCTCCGCATTTAAATTGCGGTGAATGGTAACATTTAAATTTGATTGTTGTAGAAAATCATTTAGTGCTGTTATATGCAAGTATGCACCACCTAGAACTAAGTGAATTTGGGTAAAATCAGCAGCGGCAGCACATTTTTCTAATACAGAAATCGTATCATTATTCGGATCTGCTCCACCAAGGCAAACGAATAATTTTTTAGGCTCACCTTGGGTGTTCCGTGATTTCGCTGCTTCGCGAAATGGCTTACGAAGAAGAGAATATTTTAAGCCAAGAAACAACTGTGTATCGTCAGTAGTAGAGTAGTCTTGCGCGGTTAATCCACCCGCATGATTAATCACTGCGTCAGCAAGGAAGTAATAACTTTTTATATCATCAATGCAAACTGTTTTTGCACCTGACGATTTTATAACTTGCTGATAATCAGTAGTAAAGTGATAGCCATCTAGGACAATAATGCTATTCTGATTTAAATAATTATCAGCAATATCTTGTGCCTCGTTCAAGGGATCGGATACCTCAGAGGTATCCGATCCCTTATCGAGTTCGATGATTTTACTACAGATTTTTAGAATACTTTCGCGTAATTCTGGTAGCGGATTACGAATAATAAATTGGCAATCAAATTCCTCTGATAGCATTTCTGCTAGTGCTAAGGAACGAAAAACGTGCCCTAATCCCATTTTTGAGTTGCCGTCAGCGCGGAAGTATACTGTAGGTTTAAACGTATCCGATACGTCAGCTGACTCCTGACTCCTGACTCCTAACCCCTTCAACTGAAATTTCAATTCTGCCAACTTCCAATCTGTTTCATTGTCAATATCTTGCGCTTCCATTTCATCTAAAACAACTACGCCGCTGTTATCCGTCCACAAGCGCTTTTGTTCCTGAATTGCTTTGGTTTTAAACCAATAAAATTGTCCTGCATCGTGGTAGGCAGATTCTAGATCCTGTGAACGACTATTTAGGTGTTGTGGTTGGAATAACTCGATGCGTTGTTGTTGATTGATGTTTACTGCACGTTGTATAGAAAAAGAAAAAGGTAACACTGGAAAGACACTATCGTACGCATCATTTTCCAAGCGTTCTAGCCCTTTTTGTAAAAGTTCTGCTGTAACAAAAGGCGCAGTTGGATAAATGCAACAAGCGCTGGTAAAGTACTGATTATTAGAACTATATTGATTTAATACTTCTAAAATCACATCAACCGTAGTCGCGTAGTCATCCGCATTTTTTGAACTACGTAGAAAGGGTACTTCTGCCCCTGCATTTTGGGCAACCTCGGCAATTTCTTGGTCATCAGTGGAGACCATTACCGTAGAAAATAAACCAGACTGGAGCGCTGCATGAATACTGTATTTAATAATGGGTTTCCCCAAGAAAGGCTTTATATTCTTACGCGGAATGCGTTTGCTTCCACCCCGAGCTGGTATGATAGCTAATCTACTCACCGACAAATGCTAATACCTTTTCGATGACAAATTGTTGTTCTTCATCCGTTAAGGTTGGAAACATTGGTAAACTGATACAGCGGTCGTAGTATCTTTCTGCGTTAGGCATTACAATTTCTTCTGATTGTAAACTACGATAATAGGGGAGGGTATGAACAGGAATGTAGTGTATTTGGGAGAGAATATTATGTTCTCGCAAATACTCGTACAATGCTTTTCTATCATCTACTTGGATCACGTAAAGGTGATAGGCATGTCCGATATTTTCCGTCGGACGCATTAAGGTTATTTTCTTATTATCTGCAAAGACCTTATCATAGATTTGAGCAATTTCTCGTCTGCGTTCTAGACCCTTTTCTGCCCTTTGTAATTGAGAAGAACCAAGTGCAGCCTGTGCTTCAGTCATACGATAGTTATAGCCGAGCAATTGCATTTCATAGAACCAGCCTCCATGATTCTCTGACATTTTAGTAGGTTCTTTTGTAATTCCATGATTACGGTACATTAATAGTTTTTCATATAATTCAAAACTATTAGTAGTTACCATTCCACCTTCTCCACAAGCGATATGTTTTACTGGATGAAATGAAAATATTGCTAAATCAGCGAAATGTCCATTACCACAACGTTGCTTTTGATTACCAGAGTCCATAAAAAAACCTCCTGGAGAATGACAAGAGTCTTGAATGATCCATAAATTAAATTCATCTGCTAACTGTCGAAAAGCCTCTAGATCAACTGGATAGCCTGTGAAATCAACAGGAATAATCCCATGGTATGTATTAGGAGGTGCTGCTTCAAGCAGGCTTCTAACTTTAGTTAAGTCTAAAAGAGCTGTTGAAGGATCGATATCTGAGAATACAATCTCACCACCACAAAATTTGACACAATTTGCTGAGGCTGCAAACGTAATTGGTGTAGTAATAACTTTGCTATTTTCATTTACTCCAAGAGCCATAGCGCAAAGGTGTAATGCTGCCGTTCCATTAGAATTAGCAACAGCATATTTAGCACCAACATATTCAGCAAACTGTTGTTCAAATTGCTCTACCCTTGGACCTTGAGTAATAAAATCAGCTTTTAAGGCTTCAGAAACGGCTTGAAGATCCTCTTCTGTTATATGGTGACGTCCGTATGGTATTCTTTGAAACGACAAAATATTGTTAATTTTTAATGATAAAGAAGAAAGGGGAGTTTTACGAATAGAAAACTCTTTTATTGTAAATCAACGATACAAAATAGAATTCGCTTTATCAATAACTTTTTTACAAAAATTATACCTAATTGCCTAATCTTTGAGATAGTACAAGTAGTGTTAAGAGTGCAGATACCTGTGCAATGCTATTAGAGACAATTCTCTCCCAATCAATTGGTTCGCGTTCTTTTCCATCTTCCTCTTCTCTCTTCTTTTTTGGTGGTTTTACTCCAATATTGATTATTGAGCCTGGTTGCACTGATGGATAATCTTTAAAAACTAGAAAATCCTTAGTATCTTCAATTTGACCATTAGGCTGTTCTACTGATATTCTTTTTTTACTGCCCTTGTCTGAAACTCCAGCAGCGTACTCTTCAATGTACCACTTAGCATCTTTTCCGCTCTCATAAGCAATATTGATTTTACCTTGATTAAGAAATTTATCTGGGTATAATTCTTCAGCATCTGTATTTCCAAGATTAATCGTTACTAAATCTTTAATCTTAGGAACAGTAATAACATCTCCTACCTTTAGTAAGTAGTTGAAACTAGAACGAGGATTTTTCATAACCTCGTCCATTTGTGTTACTACCAACCCGACATTATCTTGACTACGTTCAAGGGTTGCGCCCGCAAGAAAAGCTTCTGATGTAAAACCTCCAGCTCTCTCAATAAGGCTTGATAATTTTTCATTATCACCGATTAATGTATAAATACCAGGGTAGCGAACTTCGCCTTCAATTCGTACATTCTGTTGTAATTCAAAATCAGGTACTTGACGTACTACAATGTAATCAAAAGGCATTAATACAAGGTCTTCACCTCCTACTAGTTGTAAGTTATCATCGACAGCTACAGTCGCAACCACTGATTGTGTGGGTTGATCTTCGTTGAATTGAATTCTAAAAATATCAATCCTACTATTTGAAGCTTCTAACTTTAATCCGTCCGCAAGGGTTAGAACATCACTTAGCTTTAACGTCTCGGAGTAAATAAACTCTCCAGGTTGTCGTACTGCTCCTGTAATTGTTATGGTTGATGCATCTGTGTATGCTTGTTGACTAGGGATTCTTAATATATCGTAAGGCTCTATCGTGATATTAGCAGAGGAAGCTGGATCTTCTAACGCATCTTTCACATTTACTCGGATATATTCTTTTAGTTCAGGGTTGCTCCGATTGCTACGAGTTATGTAAGCAAATCCGGTCGCATTTTCTTTAGTCCCTCCTGCTAAAAGAATTGCTTCCTGTAGGCGAACAGTCTGTGAAGGATCGATTGCAAAATCTTCTTTTGGTTCTCTAACCGCCCCTAAAATCGACATAGTCGGTTGCTCTGTAAAACGATTTAAGTCATATATTTGCAGCTTAT